>NZ_JBHFFD010000014.1:0-298584 GCF_043359565.1 Shewanella sp. S23-S33
AGAGCCGCCATGGATGGCTTCACGGCGTGTCACGGAAGCAACTGCACTCGATTTACAACAGGCAACGATTCAGATTCAAGCAATCACTCAAAGAAGTCTTAATCCCCACACATCAAAGGCATCACGACTCAGTTGTTCCCTAAAATCTGGGTGAGCGATGGCGATCAGCGCTTGTGCCCGTTCGCGCAGTGAACGGCCGCGTAGATTAGCTGCGCCGTATTCGGTCACAATGTAATGCACATGGGCCCGAGTGGTGACAACCCCTGCGCCAGGTGATAACACGCTTGCAATGCGAGAAAGCGTGCCGCCCGCAGCCGTGCTGGGCAGCGCAATAACAGAACGACCACCTTCAGATAACCCTGCTCCGCGGATGAAATCCATCTGGCCGCCAACACCGGAATAGATTTTAGTGCCAATGGAATCGGCACACACTTGGCCTGAAAGGTCGACCTGCAGCGCCGAGTTAATCGCCATCACATTAGGATTTTTACGGATAATGGCCGTGTCGTTAACTTGCTCTATGTCCATAAAGATGACCGCAGGATTATCATCAACATAGTCGTATAATTTCTGGCTACCCAAGGCGAAACCTGTGACGAGTTTTCCCGGATAAAAACGCTTCTTGCTGTTGTTAATCACACCTTTTTCAACCAGTTGCAATATACCGTCAGAAAATAGCTCTGTGTGGACGCCTAAGTCTTTATGTTCGGTTAAGCAAGACAGCACGGCATCGGGGATCGCACCTATACCCATTTGCAAACAATCGCCATTACGCACCAATTGGGCAACATTTTTACCGATCGCCAAACTCACCGCATCCCCCGTCGCGAAAGAATGAATGGGCAACGCCGCGCTCTGCTCATACACAGCGGCAAAACGGTCGATATGGATAAAGCTGTCGCCATGGGTGCGCGGCATTTGTGGATTAATATGAGCGATGATCTTACCCGCGACTTGGCAAGCTGCGAGCGTTGCTTCAACCGAAATGCCTAAGGAACACATGCCATGCTTATCGGGTAGCGACACTTGGATAATTGCGGTATCAATTTTTTGCTCACCGGAACGAAATAACTTAGGCACTTCAGACAGGAAAATCGGCACATAATCCGCGTCACCACTTTGCAGTAATGCCCGCGTTGGCAGCCCACCGAAAAAACATCGATGGCGTAAATGCCCCTGTAAACTGGGATGGCTTAAGGATTCGGCGCCTTCAGTATGTAACTGTAACAGGGTGAGATTTTCTTTGGTGAGTGCATGCTGCGCCAACGCATCTAATAAAATGCGCGGAGTGGCGCCCATGGAATGAGTCCACAGCGTCTCGCCGCTTTGAATTAAAGCAACCGCATCGAGCGCGCTATGACAAATGATTGGAGGCATAATGAATTCCCTTCGCTAAGCATGATGGCGGCAATCGCCCTAGCGGCAGTGTAAGGGATATCCTAATTAAGCAACATCGATTTCAATGGCTTAGCGCGACTGTTTACTGATAATTTGCGCTATATCAAAACTCGGCACTTTGCCCTTGATGATGAAACTCAGTACAGGGCTAATCCAAGCGCTTCGAAAATCTCATACTGGCAATCAATAACCCAATACAAGTAAAACCTATCATCCACAGGGCATCAAATTGCAGATCCATCACTTGGGCATCGCGCAGCACTATGGCCCGTGACATGCGCATAAAATGGGTTGCGGGTAAGGCTTCGGCAATCCACTGCGCCGCGATAGGCATGGCTTCGTAGGGGAACATAAATCCCGACAATAGAATCGATGGCAGGAGGATAAATACCGTCATCTGCATCGATTGCAACTGGGTTTTCGCTATGGTCGAAATCACTAATCCTAAGGTTAAACTGGCGCAAATGAACAACATAGCGGCAAGGGCGATGGAATCAAGCCCGCCGCGAATGGGCACATCGAACAACAGATGCCCTGCGCTCAGGATAATGGTCACTTGCACAAAGCCAACCATCACATAGGGCACGATTTTACCCAGCATCAACTCCAGTGGCCGCACAGGCGTAGTGATCAAAAACTCCATATTGCCCTGCTCGCGCTCACGCACTATGGCGGCGGAAGTAAACATCACCATGGTCATAGTCAAAATCACTCCCAACAGGCCGGGCACTATGTTGACCACAGAACGTTGTTCTGGGTTGAAATATTGCACCACTTCAAAACTCGGCATCGCCGTTTTTAGTGCTCTTCCTGCGACTTCATCCAGTGGCATTTGCCTTAGGCTACGAATAGTTGAAGCGACAACCGTATCCGAACCATCCACCAGCCATTGGCCAGCGGGTTGTGCGATATAGGACTGCGCTAAATATTGCTGACCCACAAAGCTTGGGTGACGCACTAAGCGCTCATCGAGATCGGCGGGCAAATACAGCACGGCTTTGACTTCGCCGCGAGTGATCGCCGCCTCAGCCTCGGCGGCACTTAAATATCGCTGCTTAAAATCTACGACCTGCGTTGCTTCCACCGCCTTAATCAGTGCGCGACTGTAGGCAGAATCACTCAAATTAACTAACCCAGCAGGCAGATGGCGAGCATCGGTATTGATCGCATAACCAAACAACATCAGTTGCACCAGCGGGATCATGACTATCATGCCAAAGGTCATGCGATCCCGCGACAACTGCCGCAGCTCTTTGACCACAATCGCAAAAATCCTACGCCACATGGTCAGTCTCTCCCTTGGAAACCCCAGCCAAGCGCTCGCCAGTACAAGTGACAAACACATCTTCTAGGCTAGCGCGCACTTCTTCCATCGTCCGACTAGCAACCCTTGGTTTAAGCCAAGCAAGCGGATCTTCAATATCGCTGCGCACTAACACCCGCAAACGACTGCCAATTTGCGCCGCCGACAATACCGCAGACTCGCTGATCAGTGATTGTTTTAAATTACGTAAGTCGTCCCCTGATATCTCAACCACCCGAGCCCCCATAGCCGCCATCAGTTGCTGGGGTGAACCGTCGGCGCGTTTTATCCCCCGCTCTAAAATCGCCAGACCATGGCAACGCTCGGCCTCATCCATATAGTGAGTCGAGACCAGTATCGTGGTGCCTTGGGCACAGAGATCGAATAAGCGCTCCCAAAACTCGCGTCGATTTTCAGGATCGACCGCCGATGTCGGCTCATCGAGAAACAGCAATTCAGGGTGATGTAAGGTCGCCGCCGCTAAGGCTAAACGCTGTTTCTGGCCGCCACTCATGGAGCCCGCCATTTGTTTCTCACGGCCGACTAAATCGTATAGCGTGACTAACTCGGCTATTCGCAGTTTTGATGCTCGGCGGTTAAGGCCATAAATTTGCGCGACAAACTCTAAGTTTTCCCGCACCGAAAGATTGTCGTACAGGGAGAATTTTTGCGTCATGTAGCCAATGCGGCGACGCAGTTTTTCCTCGGCACCGGGTAAGGTTTCACCCAAAACACGAATATTCCCCGATGTGGGACTCAGCAACCCAGTTAACATGCGAATTGAAGTCGATTTTCCGCAGCCATTGGGGCCGAGAAACCCATAAATAGTGCCCTTGGGAATGGCGAGGTCGAGGTTTTCCACTGCATTGACGCCGCCAAAGGCGCGGGTCATACCTTGGGTCTCGATAGCAAAATCGGCGTGGCTCATGGCTGTTTCACTTTTTGTTGCACTTTTGGCTGCACATCGAGTTGCAGCACATCGAGTTCAACTTCTAATACCATGCCAGTAGGTAGGTCCTGATCTGTGGCGGAAATAGTAATATCGGTCAAATACATCAGCCGCGCCCGATCACGTTCATTCAGCGCATAAAATGGCGTGTAAGCAGGTTGACTGCGAATATTGCGCACAGTGCCAGCAATCGGTATCTCGCGGCCATCCACAAGAATATTGACGCTATCGCCCACCTTCACTCTGTCTAACCAAGTCGCGGGCAGGTAAACCCGTACATAGGGATCCTCGCTCGCCAGTAAACCAATCAACTGAGTGCCTGCGGCAATGCGATCGCCGACTCGCCAAGGCAACGTATCGACAACGGCATCACGCGCCGCCACTAAGCTCAAGTCTGCTAAGGCTTTTTGTTCGATGGCTACACTGGCGCGAGCTGCAGCCACCGCCGCTTTGGCCTGCTCTAGCTGCTCACTACGGGTGCCATTTTCTAGCAATCGCAGGCTTTGCTGCGCCTCAGCTTGCTTGGCTAAACTGGTATCCCGCGCCGCACGGGCCGTATCTAAATCCGCTTGGCTCAGCACTTTCGTGGCATACAAACGGTTGGTACGCTCAAAGGCTCGCTGAGCTTCATTCACACTAGCATTCGCCCCGTCGAGCACGGCCTTGGCGCGTTCTATATCCTCTAAACGCGCACCTGTGACCGCCTCAGAAAGTTTAGCTTTAGCCTGTTCAAGCTCGGCTTGGCGCAGGGCGAGGCGCGCATTAGCAGAGGTTGTATCGAGCTGAATTAACACCTCACCCGCCTTAACCTGTTGACCTTCAAACACATTCACTTGAGTAATCAACTCACCTACGGGCGCGGTAAGCGTCAGCCTGTCCCGCTCGACAGTGCCAAGCACTCTGGGCGGCGCTTCGGTGCAGCCGACTAATAGCAAGATCACACAACCCACACTCACGTGCGTCAGAATTTTAAAATTCACACCCATTACGACTTCCTCGGTTCACGCAGTACACCTTGGGTAAAAACCTGCATATTGTGCAGCGCTAAACGCTGTAAACCATCAGCATCGGCACTAAAAAAACCGAACTGACGCATTAACACCGGCGGCGCAATAAGCGGAAAGACCATCAGACTCACGAAACTGAGGCGTACTAAATCGGGATCTAATCCCTCCTTCAATAGCCCCGCATTGACTAATGTGGATTCGAGCCATTGCCGCGAGAGGGATAAAATTTGCTCAAAAACAGACAACATAATGCGATAGGGTTCTGAGCCATCGCCTTCCTGTAACACCCGTATAATCAACCGTGGCAATCCCAGGTTAGGTGCCATAACACGATAATATGTCTGCATAAGTTCACCCAAGTTATTAGGGGCATCCGCAGCGGATATTTCGCGAAAACGCGCTAATACGGGCTCAAGGGTTTCCCGCACCATTTGTTCGAACAAGCCCGCTTTTGAACCAAAATAATAACGAATAAGCGCGGCATCAACCTCGGCTTCGCGGGCAATTTCACGGGTAGAAACGCTGGGATAACTGCGATGACTGAAGAGATTTAGGGCTGCGATAATTAAGCGTTGGCGGGCATCGGAATCCCCTTTCGGACGACCAGGAGTCTGCGGCTGTGATTCAGTTTGGGCGGTAAATGGCACAACCCCCTTTGGGCGACCGGGAATAAGCGACATAGCAAGCTCCAGCAAAATTCATCTATTGATGAATATACTGAAAAGCCGCGTAAAAAGGCAGCAGTTAAATTCCTCATTTTCATTGATATTGAGGAATTTAACCCTAGGACTGCATGGTTAAAATTTAGATACCGTTCAATCGAAAAATTAAGCGGCATTCTATTAAAGATTTATGCAGTAAAAGCTTATGCGCCTTTCACTATCGCACTCAAACGGGTAATGAATTGCTGTACGGCTTCAACCGTGTCAAAACTAAAGGCAAGGCCATAGTGGGTTTCGGTCAAACTCTTATGTAAACGTTTGGGGAAACGTGTCATCTCGGCATTGTGGAAATAGTCGTATTTGGCATGCACGCCTGCAATAGTGGCAAGTTCGCCGGAAAAGACTTCGAATGCGGGACGAATAATCAAGTTTGGTGATTTACCGTCGAGGTGTAAATAGAAAGCCTCTTTGGTTTCTGGGAGCATGTATTCAGTAATGTTTTTTATGGTGAAATTAGTGCGACATTGCAGTCCACTTAAGCAACTCACCATCTTATTATGTTCTATCGCCAAACTTATTCTCCCGTGTTTGTTGTCTATTTAGATTAAACCTGCCCATATCGCGCTACTTTTTCTACTCCCAGTCAATCCATGGCTCAGATGACTGATTCAGATGAGAAGAATATCATCTCGGCAATGTTGGTTCTTATCCCGTTTATCCCACTTTACCTCAGCTCAGCCTAATCGGTTTAGTCTTTAAATGCACTAAAGTGATACCCATATTCCAGAGTAAATGGGCGAGTTTGAATTATTTATCACAAAAAACCTTTATATACAGAACGATAAACCTATTAACTCAAACGCTAAGTGGGTGTCACAGAAAATTCTTTTGTGTAAGCAAATCGATATTTCAAACACGATAAAACACAACTTAGTTTATTAGGTATTGCTTATCATCAGGTTACCAACCTTTAGTTTGACATTAAAACGAACCGTTCAAAATGCGACCCTGCGATTGCATTTTATAATGATTGTTTTACTTGCCAGCTTAAAATGTTGCGTCTAGGTTAATAAGCTTGAGTTAAGTCCTGTTGATAATGGCGAAGTTACGGCAATCACATTTGATGCCAACGTAAACTAGCGCATTCACGTTATCCCGTCGTATTCAGGCCTTAAGTCATGTTTTACCCAAAATGAGTAACCCGCGCTTGAGCGCCTATAAACCGAGCCATGCCAGCCGATTTCAAGCTTATTTACGGCAAATCCTGCATTAACTGACTTGCCCTGAACTGTCACAACGGACTGGCGGCCACAATCAACAAGACCAACAACACGAGATATAGCCATGAAGATCAAAAAAGCCCTCATGCTCTTGGGTCTGTTCGCTGTCAGCCCAGTCACGTTAGCCGCAACCGGAGTCGCCTTTATCCATGGTACGGGTCACCAGACCAATGCCTTAGCCGATTACTGGACGCCCGAATTTGTTAACTCAGTGCGCCAAGGCATCCCAGTGCCAAACAATTACACAGTGATCAACTGCGACTTTGACCAATATATGTGGGAAGAAAGCGCCGCAGGTTGTCTGGCCACGCAGCTCAATAGCTTTATCCAAGCCAAAAATATCGACGACTTAATTCTGCTGACCCACTCCAATGGTGGCAACGTAGTGCGGTGGATTTTATCTAACCCTACGTGGGACAGCCGTTATCCTGCAGTGATCAACGCCACCTCAAAGGTTATCGCCATCGCGCCTTCCAGTGCTGGTACGCCGCTGGCCGATGCGGTGAACCAAGGTAATGTGTTCGAAACCAGCTTAGGCTGGCTCTTAGGCTATGGCAGCAATGCGGTGAAACAACAGCAAGTCGGTTGGATGGCAAACTATAACAACGCTTGGCTTAATGGCACAGCAGGTCGCCCATCGCTGGGTAAACCCTTCGAAGTCGTGGTGGGCTCAGATGTTGATTCCGCCATTTGGGACAGCGACAGTTACTGCGCGGGTTATCAATACCAAGTCGCGCTCGAAACCACCCAAAACTGGCTCGATAGCTGCTCCGACGGCTTCTTAAATTGCAGCTCACAAAAGGCGGCTGGCACTGTCTGGTTTACTGATAAACAAAAGACCCGTGGCCAAGAGCCCTTAAGCCATCAGCAGAGCCGCCGGGCGTGTTTCAATTTAGACACGCTGATCCGCAACCACATTTAAGGAGCACTAAGATGCACACACTCAGCAAACTTGCCAGTGTCTTGGCGCTAAGCGGACTGCTTGCAGCCTGCCAAGATGAAGCCACACCCATAGATCCCAAAACCAATGCCAGCCCAATGTACGCCAA
The DNA here is from genome assembly GCF_043359565.1 of Shewanella sp. S23-S33. Taxonomy (NCBI): domain Bacteria; kingdom Pseudomonadati; phylum Pseudomonadota; class Gammaproteobacteria; order Alteromonadales; family Shewanellaceae; genus Shewanella; species Shewanella sp. S23-S33. The sequence continues at coordinate 7,649 of NZ_JBHFFD010000014.1, forward strand.
AGGGTTAACCCTAGCTGCGCCGAGCGATACCGATTTAGTCGATAGCAATATTACCAGCCCAACACTCACGCCCATCAACACCAATACGGATTACATTAGCTTTATCACCCCGCTGTACGGTGAGTATCAAGCGAGTATGCTTAAGCTGGAGCAAGCCAGCCAAAGTGACGAGTATTGGGTCAATGTAACTGGCGCACAGCTTAATGCAGGCGTGGGCCTCACCATGAGCCAAGCGTCGAGCTTAGTGCGCATTGCACCTCGGGGCGATACCCGCTCTGGCGCCTTAATGCATGCAGAGGCTATTGCCCCTGAGCGCGTACAAATTCAGCGCGTTACCCCTAATCAGTCACCCCAAGGCAAAGCAGCCAACAGCAGTGGGATAAACACCAATGAGTCACTGGTTAAATCAATGGTCAACGCCGATGCTTTGGCTAGCGCAGGGTTAACCGATGATTCCAGTGCGCTGCAAATGTCGGCGAAGGCCACACCGGGCGAATATCGCCTGCAGGTCAGCCAGCCGTTAACACCGAGCGCCAGCTACTTAGTCAATGTGAAGGAAAAAGGCTCGCCCTATCAACTGAGCGTCAAAGCCCCCACTGCCATCGCGGCGGATGCACAAACCCTTGGACTTGAACTCGCACTCAGCCAAAGTGATAACACCTTTGTGCCACAGGCAAAACTCAAGCAAGCCGATGGCAATATACAACTGCTGGCGATGGTAAAACAAGGGGAGACATGGCAAGCGGTGATCCCCGCGGGCGTCGCACTTTCGAGCAGCAATGCAGGTTTCAGTGAAATTGAAATCACAGTGCAAACCCAAGTCGATGGCCGACCTGTGCAGCGCACGGTCAAATCTGTCTTTAAGTCCTATGTCAATTCGGCGAGCATCAAGCCCGAAGTGCTCACGGTTTGGGATAAAGGCTTGCCTAACCAAATCAACTTTGAGTTAACTGTCGCCGAGGCGGGACGTTTTGGCTTAAGTGGCACGTTAACGGGCACCAGTGCCGAAGGTCAAAAGGTGGCGATTCTACGCACCCAAGCGGCCAATTGGCTGACCCCAGAGTCGCCGAAGTTAAAGCTGATGTTAGATCCTAAGCTTATCCAAGCCTCGGGTTTACAGCCGCCCTTCGAACTCAATGAATTAGAACTGCAAGATCAAGGTCAAATGGCCAGATTAAGCTATCAAGCCAAGGCACTAACCTTAACGCGCTAATTCAAAGGGACCAATGTTAAGGGGCTAACGTTAAGATACTTAGCTTAACGTGCTGATAAGTCAGGCTTGTTAGCCTTAAGTTCATCTCTAATACCAAGTGCCCAATCACGGGCACTTTTTTATTGTTGATCTTTTGCAATCGACACCTAAAAGCCATCACCTTATTTAACATCTAGCGCAAAGCACAAACTGTTGACAGAAAAATGACAAGCTAAAGACTATTTACCACACCTCACCCTGATAAAATTTACATTGATTATCAAGGGTTATTCCTTTTAAATAACAATCATCAACGGCATAATGTCAACGTCTTGACATCAGACCTTTGAATGACAAGCATAGATCTTTATAACAATACGTATAACAATAAGAGTGACTCACGGCGCAAGTTTTTACCGTGCCATGGTCAATACTCAATAAATGGACATCGTTATGAGTGACAGCACATTTTTCTTTGGTGAATGGCAAATCAATCCCAGCGCCAATAGTCTGCTCCTTGGCAAACAAGTCAAACAACTTGAACCCAAGGCGATGGATGTGCTGCTATTTCTCTGTCAACGGGCGGGCGAAGTCGTCAGCAGTGATGAAATAGTCAGCCACTGCTGGCCAGGTGTAGATACCGGCGACAATCCACTACACAAGATTATCAATCAGTTACGTCGAGCATTAGGCGATAGCGCCACAGAACCCACCTATATAGAAACCATACGCAAACGCGGCTATCGCACCTTAGCCGAAGTGCGTTTTCCTATCGGACACCAAGCCACCGCCAGCCCACAGAGTTGGCAAGGCGGCTCGCCCTTTCCGGGACTGCAAGCCTATAGCGCTAATTATGCCGAGGTGTTTTTTGGCCGCAGTGAACAAATCAGCACTTTGCTTAACCGGATAAGCCAACAAATCCTGTTTGGCCGTGCCTTCTGCCTGATCTTAGGTCCAAGTGGCAGCGGTAAATCCTCCCTGATTAATGCGGGTGTTGTGCCCAATTTAATGAAGGGCGACGGCTATAACGGCATTGGTGTCGCGTCATTCAGCAGCTTAGATTTTGCCGATGTGAGTAAAGGGCAACTACTCACCGATCTTGCCAGTGCAATGCTCGACTGGGAAATCAACGACATCCCAGTATTCGAAGGCATGAGCGCTGAGACTCTGGCGATTCAACTCGTCGAAGATATCCAAAGCGTGATCAATCAGTGTACCCAAGCGCTCAAGGCTAAACCCTTTTCCAATCCGTTTTTTGCCTTGTTTATCGACCGATTAGAAGTGTTGCTCTCATCACCGCTATTTAGCGATACCGAACGAACTCAGTTCATAGAATTATTGGAACAACTCGCCACCTCAAAAGCCGTGATTATCATCAGTGCCTGTCGCAACGATTTTTATCCTTTATTGGTCAATTACCCAAGCTTAATGGCGGGTAAAGCCCGCGGTGCCCACTTTGACTTAGCGCCGCCAACACGCACTGAGCTATTACAAATGATCCGCCTGCCCGCGGTGGCTGCCAACTTAAGCTGGGAAGTTGACAGCGACACCGCGATGCCACTCGACGAAATGCTCTGCAGCGATGCCGCCAGTAACCCAGATGCGTTGCCCATGTTGCAATACACTCTGCAGGCCTTGTATTTACAGCGCAGCGCCGACAATAAGTTATTAGTCTCTGTTTATCATGCACTTGGCGGTATTGAAGGGGCGATTGGTAAAAATGCCGAGCAGGCGATTTCCCATTTAAGCGATGCTGAAAAAGCCAGCCTACCACGGATTTTATCCCTGCTAGTGACCCTGCGCGAAGATGAAAAGTCCATCACCAGCCGCACCGCTCGCTGGTCACAACTACAAAGCACGGCCGAAACCGCCCTAGTGCAAGCCATGGTCGATAGTCGCTTATTCGTGTCGCATCTGCAAAATGGTGAACCCTGTTTTAGCATCGCCCACGAAGCACTTTTGCGCCGTTGGCCGCGTGCAACCGCTTGGATTAGCGAGCATAACGACAGCTTAAGCATTAAGAGTCGCCTACAGCATTTATCTAAGCGTTGGCTCAGCGAAGCCAAACACAGCGCTTATCTGCTCGCCGAAGGCAAGCCGTTAAAAGAGGCCCAAAACCTCAGCCAAAATCCGTTATTCGATTTAGACGATCCCGAAACCGCCTTTATCGCAGCCTCCAGCAAACGCGCCAATATGCTGCGCTGGACGAGGCGCCTAACCGTCGCCCTGCTGTGCGTCCTCACCTTAACCTCCGTCATTATGAGCGTGCGTAGCATAGAAGCCGAAAAACTTGCCCTGCAAAAACGCCTCGCCGCCGAAGATTTGCTCGGCTTTATGGTGGGTGACTTCGCCGACAAGATGCGCGGCATCGGCCGTATGGACTTACTCGACGGGATCAGCAATAAAGCACTGGAATATTTCAGTGATTTTTCCAATAAAGAAGATGATACGCACTTAAGTTTTGATGCCCGTTTCCAACACGGCCAAACCTTAGAGGCCATGGGCGAAGTGGCCTATTCGCGCAATAAAATCGATGAAGCTCGCAGCGCATTACTCGCAGCGCAAGAAAAAATGCTGCCACTACTCGAATTGCAGCCGGAAAACTTAGCCCTACTGAAAACCCTAGGTGCCAATGCCTTTTGGTTAGGACAGCTTAAGTATGATGTGAGTGAATGGGTATCTGCACGTCCTTTTTGGGAGCAATATTTACAATACAGTCAAGCCATGTATGCCATTGCGCCAGAGGATAAAGATGCGCTGATGGAGCTTTCCTATGCCCATAACTCGCTGGGTTCTGTATCAATGAACCAGCAAGAGTTTGCTAAAGCAAAGCAAGATTTTGAGGAGTCATTAAGGCTTAAATTGCTGGCTTTGGCAAAAGCGCCTGAGGATAGTCAGTTGATTGCGGATGTGGCGGATACAAGATCTTGGTTAGCGAGCGCAGCGGTATCACAAGGGGATATAAATACCGCTATTCAAATCCATGAAGAAATTCAAGAAGCCTTGCTAACTAAAAATCTTGAAAAACAGCCTTATTTACTCGATAGACTCACTGGAAGTTATCAAAATATCGCCACACTGTTAAGTTATCAAGGTCGCCTAACAGAAGCTTTGAATAAAGCCTCTTTGGGACTTGCGACTATTGAGTCTGCATTTAAACAAGACCCTGAAAACGAACGCTGGAAAAGATTAAAATATTATTCTTATTCACAAATACTTGAGTTCACCACGAGTGAAAGCCAATATTTAGCATTTGAGAAATCAACAAACATAAACTTTGATGATAAATCTTCACCAATAAAACTCTCAACATACAAAGATATCTCTGCAAAACTCCTTTTATCCAAGGCAAAACTCATGCTAAACATTGGAAAATTAAAAGAGAGTTTGCAATACGCAAAATTAGCAACTGAATCATATCGAGAACTTGGAAATGACTTCAATCAAGAAATAACCTACATAGCAAACCTTGCAATAAGCGAATTATTACAAGCTAATATCTATAAAAAACTGGGCGAGTTATCTTACATTGAGTTATGTAACAATGTTAAAAAACAAGTAATGCCTTTTACTGAAAAAAACAAAGACCCAATATTTACGATTTCCTATGCAAAATCGCTCGATTGTTTAGGGGTACTTGATACACATAAAGAGCTTATTCTTTTTTTAGAAAAAACCGAAATTAGAAATATTCGATTCTAACCACAGAAGGAACATAAAGATGACAGCACCACAAGGCTCAGCACAATTTATTAAAGTTAATGTTACCCTTGAAAATGGTGAACCTGTATTTATTTATACGGATGCCAATGGTCAAGTTTGCCAAGGTGATGTCACCATCACTCAGGCAGGTACAATTACTTTTTTACTAAATGATCAAACCACTAAAGGGTTAAAATTTGTCGGGGTAGGCTTTGTAACCCCATTCGATAACATTGTCGATGCTGTTACCATCAGCAGCGATGGTAAGTTAGTGCAATTTGTTGACCTCGATAGAACTCCTGGTACTACTAAGTTCCAGTTTGTATTAAGTAACACCACAAATACCTTACTGGTGTTAAGTCCAGATCCACAAGTTATCAATCATCCTAAAAACTAGGGTCTGTGGATTGGATTTTTCTCATGATTTCTCTCAGGACAGCCATATCTTTTCGAAATAAACGCCTCCTGAAATGAGCTCAAAATGCTCTGCTGCTACGGCAGAGCGAAAAGCGGGGACAGCCATGTCTTTTTGTGCTTTATCCCCTCTTATACTAGCCTTTACATTATCTTGATTGCGTCTGTTTGGAGCGGATGATGACCTCGGCCAGAAGAATGCTTATCGAAAAACAAAAGCGGGGACCAAAAGCGGGGACAGCCATGTCTTTTTGTGCTTTGTTCCCTCTTATACTAGCCTTTACATTATCTTGATTGCGTCTGTTTGGAGCGGATGATGACCTCGGCCAGAAGAATGCTTATCGATGCTAATACAACTCCCTTCTATCATGTGATAAATCGCTGTGTCAGAAGGGCTTTTCTGTGCGGTGAGGATAAACTCACAGGCCGCAGTTATGAGCATAGACGTGGCTGGATTGTCGATAAAATCAAAGCATTATCCACCATCTTTTGTATCGATATCTGCGCCTATGCGGTGATGAGCAATCACTATCATTTAGTGCTTAAGATTGACGTGGAGAAGGCTAAATCGTTAACGCAAAGAGACATTATCAGTCGCTGGTGTCAAATCACCAAAGGCCATGCTATTGCCACTAAATATATGAATGGTGATGCATTAATCGACGGTGAACGCATGTTACTCGATGCCTTAATTGCCGAGTGGCAAGAGCGATTAAGCAGTATCTCTTGGTTTATGCGATGCCTAAATGAAGAGATTGCCCGTAACGCAAATCGAGAAGATGAGTGCAAAGGTGCCTTCTGGGAAGGCCGTTTTAAATCCCAAGCACTGTTAGATGAGCAAGCATTACTGGCGTGTATGATGTACGTTGATTTGAATCCTATTCGAGCTGGCATTGCCGATTCTTTGCAATCCTCTGATTTTACATCAATTCAAAAACGTCTAAATGCACTTTCCCCTAACAGCATCACACCACTGATAACCAAAACCCCAGTAGATAACTCTCAGCCAACACCAGATAAATCCCTCGCAAAATTTGATGGTGCAACGCACCTTCATCGACAAACGGGCATCCCCTTTCATTTTGCCGATTATCTGGAACTTATCGATTGGACGGGTCGCGCGATTCGCCATGATAAAAAAGGATTTATCGATAACCAGCGACCTAAACTGCTTAATGAGTTAGGGATTGCATCCGATGCATGGTTACTTTCAGCCAAAGAGTTTCGCCGACAGTTCAGTGGCATAAGCGGTCGATGGGATGCGATGTGTGCATTTAAACACAAACAAGGTGGCAAATGGTGTCGAGGGAAATCCCATAGCCAAGCACTACATCCGGAGCAAATTAATGGACTTACATTGCGTTAAATTGCCCTAACAACAAATATTCGACTCAGTCGTAATGCTTAAGACTTGTGGCTATTTAGCCCAAATTTTGTGAGATGTAAGCAAGCGCCCAACTAACTATCCTACCTAATCGCTGACAAAACGACTCAGAAGGCAAAATTTAAAACATTTAAAATCAACAAATTACACCAGAAGGTAAGCAGAAGGTATCTTTTCTTTGCGAAGAATAAAGTCATCATCAGAAAAGCGCTTAGCGCAGATGACATTAGGTTCACGGAGAATGATAACAATGACAAGCTCACCTAAACAGACTCGCTCACAACATCCATTATCACTTGTGGGTGAAGGCAATGGCTCACAGTGCACTGCGCAGCAAGGCTTGGTCGAACCCTCGTTGCCGTTAACCTTCTTCGAACATGCCTCGATTGAAACGATTCAACAGTTTATTCAGCATCTGACTGAACCGGTGATTATCGTCAATGCCCAAGGTTACATTTACTTTAGCAATAGCAAAGGTGCTGACTTACTGACATGCCCGCAGGCCAGTTTGAAGGGACAAGATTGGCGCAACTTTTTGACCGAACACCACCAAGCCCGCTACGACAATCTGCTGAGCAATGATATTAAATTAGGCAAAAATTGCGGTATTCCAGTGCAGCACTGCGCCGAAGAAATCACCCTCATTACTGCCTCAGGCAAAGCAAAAGATGTTGAGCTCTCCATTTCCTACATCCCCAGCCATGAACCTCTGTTTGTGATGATGATGCACGATTTGACGCAGCACAAAGCGGAAAATCAAAAACTACGTAAATTGGCCGCCACAGATTCACTGACTGGGCTGGCGAACCGCCGATATTTTGATGAAATGCTGCATCACTATTGGGAAGAATGCACAGGTAAGCTGCGCCCGATCAGCGTGGTGATTATCGATGTGGATTACTTCAAAGTGTTCAACGACCAATTCGGCCATATCCAAGGGGACGAATGTCTACGAAAGATTGCCAAAGTGATTGCTGACATAGTGCCGATAGAAGTTGGCCTGGCAGCGCGTTACGGCGGCGAAGAATTCGCGCTAATTCTACCAAGCCACAATGCCAAAATGGCACTAACGATTGCCCAAAAAGTGCAGCAAGGGATTAATGACCTGCGCTTTACCGAGCAAGGGCTGCGCGATTATGTCTCTGTGAGTGCGAGCCAAGGGATTGCGAGCGAAATCAATGGCCAGTTCCGTACCTCACTCGCCATGCTATGCGCCGCCGATACCGCATTGTATCGCGCCAAAGCCGATGGCCGCGACAGGATCAATACATCACTTTAATACCTATTAATTGGCGACTTGTTTGCCCGCAACTGATTTACCCAAAACTGATTGACCCAAAACATAGTTACCCGCGGCTTAGTTACCCGCAATTGATAAACAACGGGATGAATGACCTCAGTAGCGCTTTACCGCATTGAGGAAAACACGCAAAGCACACGAAAGGACTCATGAATATGGACAAGCTTGAGGCATCAAGAAATATACGGGCAGTGATTGAAAAAAGCTTACCCGTGAGCACGTCACCACTTGCCATATTCACTTACCAGTGTTGGTTGAAAACCAGCGCAGGTGGGCGTGTGTTCCATTATAAAACCGATCGAGAAGATACCTATTTCGCGGTGGATATTAATTCACTTGGGCATATTGAATGCGTGATTAATACTACCTTACTGCGAGTTGAAGCAATATCAACCTTAGGTGGACTCAACGATGGCCAGTGGCACTTATTGTCTATCTGCCATGAATACCATGAAATCAATTGTTATGTGGATGGTGAAATTACCCATACACAACTCAATAATCTGTCACTGGTTGCCGACAATGAATTTTTAGTTGAAAACGTGTCTTTACCGAATCATCGCGATACACATTTCGATGGTGAAATATTTGGCATCACCTTGCTCAATCGATTATTAACCCGAACTGAAATCGTTGACTATTACCGTAATCCAGCGCAACAAAAATCGATTAACGAAAATAACCTCTACATTTATCAGCATCAAGATGCACATAATATTCGTGGTGAAAACTTTATCCCACTTAAAAGACAAAAAGTGCTGCTGGTCATATTTAATGATACTGAACATCAATTCATAAAAACCACTACGGATAGCAACACTTATAATCAACAACTGCCTAAGATTATTCCACCCCACGAACGCCGAGCCTATATTATTGAATGTAACTATAACACTTGGCCTAATTTTAGTTATTTAGTGAATTACACGGCGAGTAATCAAGCGGATATTACACTCAATGTTGAAGTGTTTAAATCGCTGACAGCCTATCGCTCTAATATTAAAGTCACCGTTGCAAATGAACTCGAACGGGATTGTTTGATTATTCAATCGACCGAAGAAGAATTAAGTGCTGAAGTGCGTATTAGTGAAAACTTAGTGATCACTCAAGCCAAAAACTTTGTTAATTTCATCAATGAAGTTCGCGCACACATTCCGGCCGACAATATTATTACCGGTGGCCATTATTATAGTGAGCAGCAACTCTCGGTCAGCACAGGTAAGCAAATGATTGCCTACCAACAGGCTTGCCAACTGTTCAACCGCAGATTACAAAAAAAACCACTGGCGATCATCAAATGCACGTCTACTGAAGAAGTCAAAATCGCCTATAAGGCGGCCATCGATTATAACTTGCCGATCAGCGTGCGCTCGGGTGGGAATGATCACGAAGGTGAAAGCACTGAAACGAATACCGTAGTGTTAGATCTGTTGAAGATGGATAGCCTCACTTTAGATCCCATCACAGGTATTGCGGCCATTGGACCAGGTAATCGTTTTATCAATCTCACCACTGCCCTTGCCAAACAAGGCGTGATGATCCCCCATAGCACCTGTGGCAGTGTTGCCATAGCGGGATTTATTATGGGCGGCGGCTCAGGACCTTGGACCCGCAAACACGGCATGTGCTGCGAATCCCTATTACAGGCAGAAATTGTCCTCGGTATTGGTGAAACTCAAGTCGTCTCGGTTGCCAATAAACCTGAGTTACTCTGGGCGCTCAAGGGTGGCGGTGGGTTAAGTTACGGCATAGTGACCCGCTTTTTTGTGCAAACCTTTCCACTACCGCCTTGCCTTATCAAGTTTGAATTAGAATGGAATTGCTACGATAAACAAACCCATGAACTTATTGAGCACACCCCAACCAAAGACATTTTACAGCGCTGGGAAGCCATCATAAATGCCGACAGCACTGGCTGTTTGATTGGCACTAATCTCAAGATTAATGCCAAACATTTACCCATAGAACAACACAAAACACCCGACATAGACACTGAGTCAATTACACATAACTGCTTGATGTATGGTTTTTGGGAGGGCAATTCCGCCAGCCTAAACCACTTTATCCAGACACAATTTAATGAATTTGGCCTAGTCCCCAATGATATTCGCATTGAGGGTATGGGCGGACTCACCAAAGCCTACGGTGAAAACCTTATGCCCAGTTGGGAAAGGGAATCTTTTCATCATCTGCAAGCTGACTTACAAGGCATAAACCGCTCACCTAATCCAACCGATGTGGATGAACCCGCGCCCCATAAAGTCACCTCGCGCTTAGTGAATCAAACGGGGCTCAGGGACGGTTATAAGCCACTGCTTGAAAGCTTAACTTCTCGCTATGTGCTTGAAGGTAATCGTCAATTAGGGCTATTTACCTATGTTACCCTTGGCGCCATTGCGGGTGATTATTATCGCACTATGGGCGAAGAGCAAAAGAGCCGTAGCGCCTTCCCCTACAAGGACAGACAATACACAATTCAATATCAAACTTGGTGGAATAACGCCCTGCAAGAGAAGCAACAATTGCAGGATAGCCAAGTGTTTACCCGCATTAATCGTGCGCTCGATTGGATTGATGCCAGCCGAAACTATGACATCCCCAACACCTCGGGCGCTTTTATCAGTTTCAAAGATAAGGGCATCCCTACAGATGTGTACTTTGACCACAATTACGCCGCGTTAAAACGGATTAAGGCGGCCTACAGCCAAGATAGCTTTAACCATTTCCGCTCACGTAAAAGCATTATTTAGTTAATATATCGGCATAGCCTAGGGTGAGTTTTTAAGGCAAAATCGACGCCGTCCACAGGACGGTGTCGCCCCTTAACTCTCTGTTCACTCTGTTGTAGGTTATCTATGCCAAGCTCAGCTTTAGCTATCATTTTTGCCCTATTGGCGGCCATTCTTATGGGCACAATCGGTGTATTAGCGCGCTTTGCCGCCCTGCCCGCCGAGCACATTACCTTCTACCGCTTACTGCTCGGTGCCCTATTTCTATTGGCTTATATGCTGCTCACAGGTAAAGGCCATCAGATTCGCCATAGACCGAGTAAACGCAACTTATACCCAAACAACCTCAAAATGCAGGATTCAGCGGAAATTTAACGCACTTTAGGCAAGGCGGTTATTTGCGGACCTAGTGGACTAAGTTAAAAATAACCAACACAGCAAAAAGTGCGTTAAAAACCGCCGGGACGGAGCGCCTAGGGCACTCCACTTCCGTGTTGCATCAATTCAAAAGGTAGCCGACATTTTGTCATTGATGCGCCTTGAATTGAAGCACCCTAGGCGCTCTGAAACTCGTATCTTGAGGTAGCTTGGGTATATAAATGGCGCTATGCTCGCGGGCTTTATGGCGTTTTATATTGAAGCCATTCAGTACACCCAAATGGCCAATGTGATCATGATTATTTACTTAGCCCCTGTGGTGTCGGCTATTTTCGCCCATTATTTCTTTGCCGAGAAACTCACCCGCTTAAGCATGGCAAGCGTAGTGGTCGCGCTGATGGGCTTTATGTTAATGATCCCAACAGGGCCGCAGCAAGCGAGCGATCATACTGAATTATTAGGCTATTTTTATTCCCTACTCGCCTTATTAACCTACTGCGGTTTTATGTTAATCAACCGAAAACCTAGCCTGAGTTCGCCCTACCAGAGCACTTTAGTGCAGCTTAGTGTCGGCGCTTTGTGCCTACTGCCCTTAGTGATAAATACACCGCTGACGCCAAGTTTGCCGCAAATGGGTTGGTTAATTGCGATTGGATTCTTCCCCGGATTTTTAGCCATTTTGCTGGCGGTAAAAGCCCTACGCCAATTACCTGCGGTCACTTTTGGCACCCTCGCCTATGTGGAACCGGTTATCGTAGTGACGTTAGCATGGTGGATATTTGGTGAAAGCTTAAGCCCAATGCAATTAATCGGTGTCGGCTTAATTCTTCTCGCCGGCATTAGCCAAGGCTTTATCAGTCAGCGCAACGTATTGATTACGAGCGGCTAACCAACAACACTTTGCCAAGTAGCTGAAATAATGTGAAGAAATAGTGTAAGCTCGATAGAGGATTGATTGAACATTGCACTTAAGACGTGCGACTAAGACTTAAGATCAGGAGGTTAAATTGAGAAAGCTACTGTTATTCATTAGTATATTTTTGCTCAGCGGTTGCTTAGGCATGCCTAAACTGGTTCAACCCGTGAATGATTTTGAGCTGAATAAATTCTTAGGTAAATGGTACGAAATTGCACGATTAGATCATTCATTTGAAAGTGGCTTAAGCCAAGTTAGCGCAGAATACAGCCTGAAAGAGGATGGTGGTGTTAGGGTCATTAACCGTGGATTTTCCGCGGCTAAAAATGAATGGAAAGAAGCCGAAGGAAAGGCCTATTTTGTGAATGGGGATTCAGAAGGCTATTTAAAAGTCTCCTTCTTTGGGCCATTTTATGGATCGTATGTGGTCTTCGAATTAGATCATGAAAACTATCAATACGCTTTTATATCGGGACCCGACACGGGTTATTTGTGGCTATTGGCTAAAACCCCGACTGTGCCACCCGAGGTGTTGCAAAAGTTTGTTGAAATGTCTAAAGCCCGCGGCTTTAATACCGACAATTTGATTTATGTGCAGCAAGAGTCAGCGCCCTAACGAGTGCCACCAATGCACTAAAATCGAGTGGGCGAAAAGCTAATCGCTAGATAAAAAGACAGCCAATGGATACAAAAACGCCGCAATGCATTGCGGCGTTTTTATTTATGCTGTATTTAGCTGCACTGTATTTAAATGCATGTATTTACACATGCAGCTAAATAACAAATAGCGTTAGACTTCAATGCCTTTGCTGGCAAGGAACTCATCGTAAGTGCCTCTGAAATCATTCACGCCTGAGTGAGTGACTTCAAGGATACGGTTTGCCAGAGACGATACGAATGCACGGTCATGACTCACGAAAATCAAGGTCCCTTCGTACATTTCCAGCGCGTTGTTTAGTGATTCAATCGATTCCATATCCATGTGATTGGTCGGTTCGTCGAGCACTAAAATGTTGGCTTTTTGCATGATGAGCTTGCCGAATAACATACGACCTTTCTCACCACCAGACAGCACTTTGACTGACTTTTTAATGTCGTCAGAGCCAAATAACATACGGCCTAAGATGCCACGTACCGATTGGTCGTCATCTTCTGGCTTGCGCCATTGGCTCATCCACTCGAACAAGGTCATTTCGTTAGCGAAATCAGACTCATGATCCTGTGCATAATAACCAATGTTAGCGTTTTCAGACCATTGGATAGTACCTGCATCCTGCGGGATGTCATGGATCAGGGTACGTAACAGGGTTGTTTTACCGACGCCGTTTTCACCCAATACCGCAATGCGCTCGCCCACTTCAACAATTAAGTTTAAGTCTTTGAATAACGGAGTGTCGTAGCCTTTAGTTAGGTTTTCAATCACTAAGGCATTACGGAACAATTTCTTCTCTTGCTCAAAACGAATGAAGGGGTTCACACGGCTAGATGCTTTTACTTCATCTAACTTAATCTTGTCGATTTGACGGGCACGAGAGGTGGCTTGTTTCGCTTTAGAAGCGTTAGCCGAGAAGCGTGCTACGAAGGTTTGCAGTTCAGAGATCTGGGCTTTTTTCTTCGCATTATCAGACAATAAACGCTCACGAGCTTGAGTCGCTGCTTGCATGTATTCGTCGTAGTTACCAGGGTAAACACGCAGTTCGCCGTAGTCTAAGTCAGCCATGTGCGTACAGACTGAGTTTAAGAAATATCTATCATGGGAAATAATCACCATAGTACTGCTACGTTGGTTCAACATGTCTTGTAACCAACGGATAGTGTCGATGTCCAAGTTGTTGGTCGGTTCGTCGAGCAGCAGCACGTCTGGATCAGAGAACAGGGCTTGTGCTAACAATACACGCAGTTTTAAACCCGGTGCGATTTCAGACATCAAACCAAAATGGCTTTCAATTCCGATACCTACACCTAACAGTAATTCGCCTGCACGGGATTCGGCGGTATAACCGTCCATCTCAGCAAAATCCATCTCTAGGTTGGCGACGGTAATGCCATCTTCTTCACTCATTTCGGGTAAAGAATAAATACGATCACGTTCTTGCTTTACCTTCCACAGTTCGCGGTGGCCCATGATCACGGTATCGATCAGGTTGAATTCCTCATAACCGAACTGGTTCTGGCTTAATTTACCCAGACGCTCATTCACATCTAACGAGACGTTACCGCTGCTAGGGTCTAGATCACCACACAGGATCTTCATGAAGGTCGATTTACCACAGCCATTCGCGCCGATAAGACCGTAACGGTTACCACCGCCAAATTTAACTGAGATGTTTTCAAACAGTGGCTTAGCGCCGAACTGCATGGTGATATTTGCTGTTGTGATCAAAATGAACTTCCAAATCGAGTAATGTTGGCCGAGCCCGCTGGCGCCGCTTTAAATAAGCATAAACCAAATAACGCTATGCCGAAGGGGTAAAAATAAACGTGGCACTATAGCAGTTTGGGCTAAATTATCAACTAAAAAGGCGGCTAGAAAGCCAGAGGGAATGCCGAAATCGCCGCACTATGCCTGTATGAGAAGCGTAATTAATTTTACCCTATTGACTTAGCTTTCAATGTATTCGAGCAGAATGACAATCTGATGACCCTTAGCGTCGTAAAGCTTGCCGACGCTAAGGACTTATGTGGTAAGTGCTAATGTGGACATAGCCCTAAGCTAACTCAAGATACCCGTTTCAACATTTTAAGTTAGCTTAGGTATCGACAACTTATAACTTCTGTCGTCTTAAGCGGTTGGCGTTCGTGACGACAGTCAGTGAAGACAAAGCCATGGCTGCACCCGCAATCACAGGGCTTAATAACATGCCCGTAAGTGGATAAAGCACGCCCGCCGCAACCGGAATACCCAAACTGTTATACACAAAGGCGCCGAACAGATTCTGCTTAATATTGGTAATCGTCGCCCGCGACAATGCCAATAAGTTAGCAATCACTATCAATTGCTGCGACAGCAAGGTGATATCCGCACTTTCAATCGCCACCTCAGTGCCCGATCCCATCGCGATCCCAACATCGGCGCTCATCAGAGCTGGCGCATCATTAATGCCATCCCCAACCATAGCCACCACATGCCCTTGCTTTTGTAAATCCAGCACATGCTGTTGTTTTTGCTCGGGTAGTACACCAGCAATCACTTCGGTGATGCCCACTTGGTCGGCCACCGCCTGCGCCGTTTGTGGGTTATCCCCCGTTAACAGCACCACGCGAATGCCCCTTTGCAGCATGGCCGCGATGGCTTCTTTGGCATCGGGTTTAATCGGATCAGCCAGCGCAATAGTGGCCACTAACTTGCCCGCTTTAGCGATATAAATCGGGGTTTTACCTTGGTGCGCAAAACTTAATGTCGCGTTAGGATCTAAGGCACTGCCATCGGAATTGACAATCTCCAATGCAGTCATCAAGGCAAGATTACCAATCGCCAGCGATACGCCATCGACCTTGCCCTCAATCCCCTTTCCTTGATGGTTCGTAAATGCCTGTGTGTCGGGTAATTGTGGGAGTGATTCCTTGGCATAACTGACAATCGCCCCCGCTAACGGATGCTCAGAGTGCTGCTCAAGGCTTGCGATTTCGCCCAGCAAGGTTTCTTTATCGGCATCACTCAGTGTTTGTACTAATACAAAGTCAGTGACTTGCGGCTTACCTAAGGTGACCGTACCGGTTTTATCCAGCACCACACAATCAACTTTACTGGCGGTTTGCAGTGCCTCGCCATTTTTGACTAACACGCCCATTTGGGCTGCGCGGCCCACAGCCACCATGATAGACATAGGCGTAGCCAGCCCCAGCGCACAGGGACAAGCTATGATAAGCACACTCGTCAGCACCACTAACGCATGGCTTAAGGCGGGCGCTGGACCTGCAAAATACCAAATAGCCGCCGCCAGTAGTGCTATCACCACCACAGTCGGGACAAATACCGCGGAGATCTTATCGGCCAATCGACCTATGGGTAATTTTGACGTTTGTGCCTGTTGCACCAGTGCAATGATTTTGGCGAGCTTAGTATCTTGTTGCCCAGCCGTAACTCGGTAAACTAAGCTGCCATTGCCATTGACTGTGCCCGCGCTCAGACTATCTCCCCGATTTTTAAGCACGGGAATAGGCTCACCTGTGAGCATGGCTTCATCGAGCAAGGATTGCCCCGTTTCGACCTCACCATCGAGGGCAACTCGGTCACCGGGGCGCAAACGCAGCTTATCGCCCAGTTTCAACTGACTTATCTCAACCTTTTCATCACCCTTATCCGTAATACGAATCGCAGTAGTGGATTGCAACCCGAGCAGTCGCTGCACCGCTTCGCTGGTTTTGCCCCGCGCTTTGAGTTCGAGTCCATGACCTAAGTTAATCAAACCTAAGATCATCACACTCGCCTCAAAGTATACATGGCGAGTATCCATAGGGAATGCGCTCGGCATAATGACCACCAGCATGGAATAGGCCCACGCGGTACTGGTGCCCAGCACAATCAGCGTATCCATGTTGGTGGTTTTGGCTTTGAGCGCCCGCCACATACCTTGGTAGAAATGTCCACCTGTGGTGATGAGTAAAGCCAAAGTGACCAGTCCCATGATGCCCCAGCCTAACTGCAGATTTGGGCTGTTGATCATCATTTCACCGCCCAGTAATCCCCACAGCATCATGGGCACACCCACAACGAGCGCAGCGATAGCTTGGCGCATCCGCAATCGATACTCGGCGGCATCTTCAAGGCGTTTTTCTTCGGCGGCGACTTTAGCATCAATAACGACCTGCGCCGGATAACCCGCATTTGCCATCACAGCCAAGGCGGTATCAACGCTCATCTTGCCTTCTACCGTCACTTGCTTATCGGCGAGATTCACACGCGCTTCAACGCCCGCTTGGGCGGTAAACGCCTTTTCAATTTTTGCGACGCAGCCAGCGCAATTCATATTGGCGACATAGAGTCTGGTCATAGACATGGGAGATCCCTCACTTGATGTTTCACACTATAGGTCTAAGATAAAGTCTCCCATCACTGGAGAGTCAAGGATGAATTTGCTCAATGTGATCACATCGACAATTAATTGCAGGGCGAAATGGGTGATACCAATCAGTTGGAAAAATAGAGGTCAAAATGAAGATAGGTGAAGTGGCGAAACAAACGGGCTTAAGTGTTAAGAGTATCCGTTATTATCATGATATTGGCTTAGTGTGCGGCGAGCGCAATGAGGCGGGTTATCGAGTTTATCGCCATCAAGATATTGAAGCACTTAAGTTTGTGCATCAATGTCGCGACTTAGGTTTTAGCCTAGAGGATTGCAAATCCTTGCTTGGTCTTAAGGGCAATGAAAGCCGTAATGCCGAGGACGTTAAGCAGCTTACCCAAACTCACCTTGCCTATGTCGAGCAGCAAATCAATAAGCTACAGCAGCTTAGGGCGCAATTACAGCACATGGTGACCCAATGCCAAGGCGGCGATCAGCCCCACTGCGCCATTATCGACAGCCTAAGTCACGAGACTCATGGCAGCCATGAAAATCACAAGAGCCAGCAAAATGCTGGCTCTGAGTGTTGCAGTAAAAGCCAATCGCAATAGTGATGGCCAAGTTCAATAACGGTAAATACCGCGTTATTGACTTCTCACTATAGTTGGCTTTAGCGCCGCGGCGTTATCCAGTACCAGTGTTGCAAGCTTACCCGCAGGGGTAAAGTTAAACACTTGCCCATAAAATGCCAGCTCAGTTTCTAATCCTGCGGCCTTGTGCTCAGGTTTCCAACCGCCGTGGGGTTCATCCTGATAAGCGATATAAGCCGTGGGTACGCCTCTCACTTTCAATGCCTCATAAATCTGCCGCGACTGCTGTGGTGGTACGATTTGGTCACGTAATCCTTGAAAAATTAATAAAGGCTCATTCAATCCTTCAAGGTGATGCAGGGGCGACAGTTCCCTATAGCGGGCTTGATTTTCACCATAGGGGCCGATGAGCAGATCTAAGTAGCCAGTCTCGAATTTATGGGTACTCTTGGCGAGCTGTTCAAAGTCACTGATCCCCGCATAGCTCACCCCCGCTTGAAATACATCATAAAATGCCAAGGACGACATCACAGTTAACCCACCAGCGCTAACACCTCGAATCGCCAGCTTTTGTCCATCAACCCAACCTTTATCAACTAAATACCGGGCCGCATTGACCGCATCTTCCACATCAACTTGGCCCCATTTTCCGTAGATACTTTGACGGTAAGCACGGCCAAAACCACTGCTGCCACGGAAATTAACATCGAGAACCGCAAAGCCTCGGCTGGTCCAAAATTGAATGTCACTGCGATAAGCCAGACTCGCCCGCGCCGTTGGGCCGCCGTGCAACATTACAATCAAGGGCGGACGGGTATCATTAGGCGCAGTATAGTTGGGGTTAACCGGACCATAAAAATAACCGTAAGCTTGCTGGTTAGCACCTGTTTTAAAAGTAATATTTTTAGCACGGGAGATATAGTTGGGATTAAGTTTTGGTAAGTTAGGGGTATACACCAACTCAGTACCACGACCGATCACTTTATAAATGCCCTTCTCTGGCGTCGCCTTAGCGCCGACAAAATAAACAGCATCTTCCCCTCGGATCACTTGGGTGATTTCACCAAAGTCGACGGCCAAAGATTCGGTCAGACCTGAATCTAGATGCAATCGAATTAAAACGGCCTGACTACCAAGCATATAACTGGCAATAATTGTTTTTTCAGATTCAAAGGCATAGTTATGATTGCCTAAATACCAATCAGCCACCGCAAACTCGGCCTTTTTCTTTAGCACTGGGTCTAAGGTATTTTGTGCCGTGACTCTATAGATATTCCACCAGTTACTGATATCCGATACGACATACAATTGTCCATCAGGACTAAATAACGGCTGCGACACCGAAGAGTCTGCGGGCGTGTTTACCTTACGAATATTGTGTAATTGCCCTTTACGGTCCAGATCCCCAAGCCAGAGCACGCTATTATCCCATGGCATATAGGGATGTTCCCACGTGATCCACGCCAGTTGGCTGTTATCGGGCGAGATGGCTGGCGAAGAAATAAAGTCATGGCCCGAAACAAAGGTATCGCCTTCACCGGCAAAATTAAGATTAATGGTAACAAGACTCGCCTTAGGCTCACCCGCTTGACGATGATCTTCGCGCACACAGATAATCCTCGACCCTTTGGGGTAAGCAATACAATCTGCATGACGAGTACCATTTGGCGTTAAAGGCAAAGGGGGTTGATTAGGGGCAAAACGATAAAACAGTTGGTCCTGTGCCTTAGTGGCAAACAGACTCTGACCAATCCCCAAAAAGGCGGCACCACCGTATTCATGAACGGCGGATTTAACATTAAACGCAGGCGGCACTATGTCGGTAATTTTTCCCCGTTGATCGAGGCGTTTAATGCCGACTTGGCCTTGTTTTTCACCATCAGATTCAGAGAAATAAATAGCACCATCAACGCTTTGCAACTCAGCCACATTATCGGCCTGCTCAAAAACTTCAGTCGCCGATAGCGGAGACTGCCAACTACCATAGGGCGCAACTATGCGCGCGCCATTATCACTAAGATGCGGCGTCTCTTTGTTCGAGCGCTCGCAAGCACCTAAACAAAATAAGCCCCCCAGCATCCATAAATATCCATGTAGCTTCATTGTTTCTCCCCAATGTTTGCCAACTGCACAAACCGAAACAAAATATGAACTTGCAGAAATGAGTTATGTGTAAATTAGTTATTTTTTAAATTTTTTTAAGAACCAATTTACCACTTGCACTTGTTGTACTTGCGTTAAACCAAAATAAATACACACCCAAGGTGAGATAAGAAAAAACCATGGGATCACGGCCACAGAGCGGCCACTAAAGAGCAGAAAAAAGAAACCGCAATAAATCACAACCAACCCTAAGATACCCACGATCAACATCATGCGCTTAGTGATTTTCTCAAGCCAGTGGGCTTTTTCCTGCCAAGACATCCGGATTTCAAGCTCCATTACATGTGATCAACATGTTTGTAAAGTTATGTAAAAAAACGGGAGAGCGATTGTTGAAGGTTAACAACTAAATGTCAACTCCAACAGTGAAATCTAAATAAATCCGAAAGCTAGAGCAGAAGAACCATTATCTTTATTTACCCTATAAAAAAACCGAGCCTAAGCTCGGTTTTTATGCAAATCAATAAGATATCGCTCTAAAGACGGATACCACCATCGATTTCAAACACACGACCGTTAACATAATCGTTTTCAATAATAAAACGTACGGTAGAAGCTATCTCGTCGGCATGACCTAAGCGGCCAACAGGCACGAGTTTCTCTAAACGCTCCAACGCTTCTGGCTTCATTGCTGCCGTCATCTCGGTCGCAATCACACCTGGTGCTACGGCTGCACTACGGATATTGTAGCGCGCTAACTCCTTCGCCCAGCCAACAGACATAGCCGCAACACCCGCTTTTGAGGCCGCGTAATTTGATTGGCCCATATTACCCGCCTTAGCAAGGCTAGAGATGTTAACAATCACCCCCGCTTGACCCGATTCAATCATGGCCGCTGCGGCCTCACGGCCACAGAGGAAACTGCCGGTCAGGTTCACATTGATCACCGATTGAAATTGTTCGTAAGACATACGATCAGTGACTTTGCCGTCTTTGGCTTTGACTAACATGCCATCACGCAGAATACCGGCGTTGTTCACTAACACGTTCACTTGACCAAAATCTTCGAGAATATAGGCAAAACCCGCGACGACGTCTTCTTCGTCGGTAATGTCTAAGGCATAACCTTGAACTTCAGTGTCCGATCCAAGCTCAGCGCAGGCTCGCTCGAGTTTTTCTTGGTCCACATCGATAAGCGCTATCTTAGCACCCGCCTGCGCAAAATTTTGCGCCATTGCTAAGCCTAAGCCACCCGCGCCGCCAGTAATGACGACAACCTTATCTTTTAAATCCATCTGGTGATCCCTTGTTATCTGTGTCTATTTTTTAAGTGGTGCAAATTGTTCAAATATACTGGAAAAATCTCGGCGACCATTGCCTTGTCTTGCATGATTGACATACAAGCTGCGGGCTAAAGCGCCCATTGGCGTGCTAGAGTTGCTCAATAATGCCGCTTCTTGTGACAGACCGAGATCTTTGACCATCAAATCTACCATAAAGCCACCCTGATAGCCCTTAGAAGAAGGCACTGTTTCCATCACGCCTGGGCAGGGATTGTACTTCTCTAGCGTCCAGTTTCCGCCACTGCTGACCTTCATAATGTCGGATAGCACTTTGGGATCTAGGCCATGATCGACGCCCATTTGCAGGGCTTCGGAAGTACCGACCATCAACACAGATAACAGCATGTTATTGCAGATTTTTGCGACTTGCCCCGCACCTGGACCGCCTGCGTGGAAGATATTCACACCCATAGCCTTAAGTACGGGCTGCGCACGTTCAAAAGCGTTATCCGAGCCACCACAAATAAAAGTTAAAGTACCCGCTGCCGCGCCTGCCGTGCCGCCAGAAACTGGTGCATCCATAAATTCGATGCCGCTTTTAGCCGCTTCGGCTGCCACGAGTTGTGCGCTTTGCGCATCGATGGTTGAACAATCGATGAGCAAGGTATCACCCGCAACCACTTCAAGTAGGCCTTTGTCTGTTCCATTGCCTAAATATAAGTTTTTTACATGCTTGCCCGCAGGCAGCATAGTAATCACCACACTTGCGCCCGCTGCAGCGCCGCAGGCGGTACTTGATACTAAGGCGCCTTTTTCGGCCAATTGCTGCATAGCCTCAGGGACTAAATCAAAGACGCGAACCGTCATGCCTGCTTTTAATAAATTGGCCGCCATTGGGCCGCCCATATTACCTAAACCGATAAAGGCTACTGTACTCATGCCATCACTCCTGTGTTGTTCTTTTTAGTATTGTGATAATGCTAGCCCATTGATTATGTTATCATTATCACAGAGTAAAGCGAGCTTAGCTAAGCCGATAAACACAGCGCTTAGCCAACTCGGCCCTTAAACGCTTAACTCAGTTGGTTAAAGGGATGCGCCTCGCCCCATGGGGAAGCCAATATTTGCTCAAGTACCGCTGTGGGTACTGAGTTAACATCCTTAAAACGCCATTGAGGTTTCTTGTCTTTATCAATCAAGAGTGCACGAACGCCTTCGCAGAAATCACCGTGGGCGCACACGTTAACACTCGCGGTTAATTCCCATTTAAAACATTGAGCTAAGCTAAGCTTAGTCCCTAACTGCCCTTGGATATAAACCAAGTGCCAGCTGATAGGGCTACCCGCAAGGAAGGTGTCCCGCGCTTTCATTAACCACTTTTCTTCCGATACCAAAGTTGACATGCGTGCTGCAATATCCTGCAGACTGCCCGCCATAAGCCTGTCAATTATGTCTTGGCTTTCGGCTAATACACTGTCGCCCTTCGGAATATCCACTTGATTAGACAGCTCGTTGATCATGCTATCTAAACGTTGATGATTAAGTGCTGGCGTATCGCTCCAATCTAAGGTTGCCATGGCATCAAACATCAGCTCTTTGTCGTCACGGTTCAGGTAATGATCCGCAAGGCCCACATAACAGGCATCGGCGGCATTGAGTTGATAGGCGGTCAATCCCAAAAACAATCCCATCTTGCCCTGCATACGATTAAGGAAATAACTGCCGCCCACATCGGGATATAGGCCGATAGTCACCTCAGGCATGGCGATACGCGAGGTTTCGGTAACGACTCTGTGGCTTGCGCCCGCCATCAAACCGAGACCGCCGCCCATGACAATGCCATCGCCCCACACCAACACAGGTTTGCCAAAGGTATGCAGTAGATAATCGAGGCGATATTCCTCTTCGAAGAAAACCTTTGCTTCCTCAGTCACTTGCCCATTAGCGGCAATGGAAGCATGGTATAAAGCGCGCACATCACCCCCGGCACAAAATGCCTTCTCACCGCTGCCATCTAATACGATGCAAGCGATAAGGGGATCTTTCTTCCACAGATTAAGCTGCGCCGTCATAGCTCGCACCATGCCTAAATCTAAGGCATTGAGGGCTTTTTCCACATTGAGTGTGACCACACCAACCAATTTGCCAGAAGCAGTGGCTAAGGTTTGAAAAACCACATTTTGTGTGGTCGTGACCTGATTTGCGACATGCTCGACCACGTCATTATCTACTACATTCGTCATTAGCGGTTTCTCCACTCAGCTTTACGTTTCCCTAAAAACGCATTCACGCCTTCGGCCTGATCTTCAGTATCAAATAATCCGACAAATAACTCACGCTCAATCGGTAGCGCTTGGCTACGCGCCATAGTGCGCCCCGCTTGAATAAGCGTCTTACACGCAGTCACGCTGCTTGGGCTTTGATTCGCCACTTTGACGGCTAAGGCAATTGCAGCATTAAGCGCTTCGCCAGTATCGACCACTTCTTCCACTAAACGTAGATTCAATGCTTGAGTCGCATCGATACGCTCGCCGCATAAAATCATCCGTTTAGCCCACCCTTCACCGACTAATGCGGTCAGATTTTGAGTGCCACCCGCACAGGGTAATAAACCGACTGTTGCTTCGGGCAATGCCATCACAGCTTGAATTTCGGCGATACGAATATCGCAGGCCAACGCGACTTCTAAGCCGCCGCCCATGGCATAACCGTTAATCGCGGCAATCGACACACCGCGGAATTGGCTTAAGGTTTCAAAGGCTTCACCAAAATGCTTTGCCATCGTTGCCGCATTACCTTTGTCACCATCGCTAAACAGTTTTAAATCGGCGCCAGCGGAGAAGAACTTTTGCCCTTGGCCCGTTAACACTAAGGCGTAAATCTCTTTATTGGCGTTAAGCTCAAGCACTTTGGCTTTAAGCGCCTGCAAACTCTCGGCGGTCCAAGTGTTGGCTGGCGGATTGTTCATGGTCAGAATCGCCGTGTGGCCTTCGATACGTTCAACTAAATATTCCATCTTTATAGACTCCTTTTCAGTTATCGCCGACCTGTAAGTCACGCATATTGCGAGTTGAATTACAGAATTTGTCCTGCATTTTCATCGAGTAAACGACGGGCGATAATTAAGCGCATAATTTCGTTAGTGCCTTCTAAAATCTGATGCACACGCACATCACGGAAATGACGTTCCAGCGGGTACTCCCTTATATAACCATATCCACCATGAATTTGCAGCGCCGCATCGCAGACTTGAAAACCCACATCAGTGGCAAAGCGTTTCGCCATAGCGCAATAAGCCGTGGCTTCAGGATCGCCGCTGTCGAGTTTAAAGGCCGCAAGGCGCACCATTTGGCGGGCTGCGACTAATTCAGTCGCCATATCGGCAAGCTTAAATTGTAGCGCTTGGAACGCCGCTAACGGTTTACCAAATTGCTGACGCTCATTCATATATTGAGTTGCGCGCTCTAACGCCGACTGAGCCGTACCCACAGAACAGGTAGCGATATTGATGCGACCGCCGTCTAAGCCTTTCATCGCAAAAGCAAAACCTTGGCCTTCTTCACCGAGCAAGTTCGCTACTGGCACGCGCACATTTTCAAAGGTGATTTGACGGGTCGGCTGGGCATTCCAGCCCATTTTATCTTCGGCTTTACCGTAGATAACACCAGCGGCATCCGCCGGAATCGCAATGGCCGAGATCCCCTTAGGGCCAGCTTGACCTGTGCGGCACATCACGACTAAAAGCTCAGTGGCGCCCGCACCTGAGATAAACATTTTCGAACCTGAAATCACATATTCATCGCCGTCGCGCACCGCTTTGGTTTGCAAAGATGCAGCGTCCGAACCCGCTCCCGGCTCAGTTAAGCAATATGACGCTAACATCTGCCCTGTGGTTAACGGCTCAGACCAAGTCTGACGCAGTGTTTCAGTGCCCCAAGTCGTCACCATCCAAGTGGCCATATTGTGAATGGTCAGCATGGCAGTGGTCGCGGTGCAGCCCTTGGCGAGTTCTTCAAAAATAATCGAGGCATCGAGGCGCGATAAACCCATGCCACCTTCGGATTCTGGCGAATACAGAGAGCAAAAACCCAGCTCACCGGCTTTTTGGATCACCTCTTTGGGGAAATGATGTTCTTCATCCCACTTGGCGGCGAACGGGGTTAATTCTTCCGCGGCAAACTGGCGCGCCAGATCGGCAAACTGGCGTTGGTCATCGTTGAAATTAAAATCCATTGGGCTCTCCTATGACTCTATGGTCACTTTTTTATTGAATAAATTGGGCGCCGTAAAGACGCCGTGGTTTATCGATTAATCACCGAGCTTAGCGTAGGTTAATGCTCATATTTGGCGTTGAAGCTACGGCGATATCGGACTCGAACCAGCGAGAAGTGATGGTCTTGGTCTCGGTATAGAAACGCACCGCTTGCTTGCCATAAGCATGTTGATCGCCGTAGAAACTGCCCTTCCAACCGGTAAATGAGAAGAAAGGTAATGGCACAGGAATAGGCACGTTAATCCCCACTTGGCCGACTTCGATTTCGTGTTGATATTTACGGGCCGCCGCGCCGCTAGCGGTAAAGATAGACGTGCCGTTGCCATAAGGGCTGGCATTGACGAGTTCGATGGCGGCTTCTAAGGAGTCTGATTCCATGCAGCACAATACTGGGCCGAAGATTTCTTCCTTGTAAATGCTCATCTCAGTGGTGACTTTATCGAACATGGTTGGGCCAATCCAATTACCGGATTCATAACCTTCTACGGTAAAATCGCTGCCATCGAGTAAACACTCGGCGCCTTCGGCTTTACCTTGGGCGATAAGTTTAAGCACTCGCGCCTTAGCGGCTGGGCTGATAACCGGACCATAACCCGCTTCTTTATCGTCCCATAAACCTGGGCGAACTTTGGCTAAGGCTTCTTTTAATTCTGGGATCCACTCTTTAGCGGCGCCAACAAACACAGCAACCGAAATCGCCATACAACGCTGACCCGCCGCGCCCACAGAAGCGCCGACTAAGTTGTTGATCACTTGCTGTTTGTTTGCATCTGGCATGATAACGCAGTGGTTTTTCGCGCCCGCAAAGGCTTGCACGCGTTTTAAATTATCGGTACCCGTTTTATAAATATATTGACCCACAGCCACAGAACCGACAAAGGAAATGGCTTTAATCGCAGGGTCTGCCAGCAGGATATCTACGGCTGTTTTATCGCCATGCACTAATTGCAATACGCCCTTAGGTGCGCCCGCCTCAACAAACAGCTCAACCAGACGCTGCGGCGTCATAGGATCTTGTTCTGAAGGCTTTAAAATGAAAGTGTTACCGCAGGCAATCGCCAATGGGAACATCCATAACGGGATCATCGCAGGGAAGTTAAATGGCGTAATACCGGCACACACACCGAGCGGTTGAGTGTAGCTGTAAGTGTCAATTGAACGCGCGACGTTCTCGACGGTTTCACCCATCAATAATGACGCCACGTTACAGGCGTGTTCAGCGACTTCGATACCGCGCCACACATCGCCCTTGGCATCTTCAAAGGTTTTACCGGTTTCCTTTGCGAGAATGGTCGCCAATTCGTCGTGATGTTCTTTTAGCAGATGTTGATAACGCAACATGACGCGCGCGCGTTCAGACACTGGCACTTCTTTCCAGGTTTTAAAGGCCGCTTTGGCGCTAGCAATCGCAGCGTGAACTTCTTCGCTAGTGGCAGCATTAATCACAGCAATCGGCGAGTTATTCGCGGGATTGGTGACAATAATCTGTGATGTGCCCGTACCTTGGATAAACTCGCCGTCAATGTAATGCTTTACTTGTGTGGTCATGTTGCAATCCTTTCCTTGTAGAGTGATGGGCTGGCGGTGCGATATTATGATTATCCTCAAGGGAAGTGATTGCCCTTGCCAGCCCCGTCTTGTTGATTTAACTAAAACCTGATTTGACAAAAACCTTTGCGATTAGACCTCAATGGCCATCGCTGTTGCTTCACCACCGCCGATACACAGCGAGGCGACACCGCGTTTAAGGCCGCGGGCTTTTAAAGCATGGATTAAGGTCACTAGTAAACGTGAACCCGAGCAACCAATAGGATGACCTAAGGCGCAGGCGCCGCCATTGACGTTAACTTTAGCCACATCTAAACCCAGTTCAGACACGGCAAGCATAGTCACCATGGCGAAGGCTTCATTGATTTCGAATAAATCGACGTCATCCGTTGACCAACCCACATTAGCCAGCAATTTCGCCATAGCGCCGACAGGTGCAGTGGTAAAGAGTGAAGGCTCTTGGGCGTGGGTCGTGTGGCCTTTAATGGTGGCTAATACCGCTAAGCCTAAACGCTCAGCTTCGCCGCGAGAGGTCAGCATCAATGCCGCTGCGCCATCGGAAATAGAGCTAGAGTTAGCCGCTGTGATAGTGCCATCTTTGGTAAAAGCTGGGCGCAGCGTAGGAATTTTTTCTGGGCGGGCATTACCAGGTTGCTCGTCGGTATCGATAGTCACATCACCACGACGATCGCTGACAGTAACTGGGGTAATTTCGGCTTTAAAGGCACCCGAGTTAATCGCGGCATTGGCTTTTTCGAGCGAACTTAGCGCAAAGGCGTCCATCTGCTCACGAGTGATCCCAAATTCATCGGCGGTTTTCTGGGCAAATGTTCCCATGGCGCCGCCAGTATAAGCATCCTCAAGACCATCTAAAAACATATGATCGAGCACTTTGCCGTGGCCCATGCGCATGCCGCCGCGAGCTTTATCCAAAAGATACGGCGCTTGGCTCATACTTTCCATACCGCCAGCGATCACGACTTTTGCACTGCCCGCTTTAATCAAATCATGGGCTAACATGACCGTCTTCATGCCTGAGCCACAGACTTTGTTCACTGTGGTCGCACCAACGGATAAGGGTAATCCCGCACCTAAAGTGGCTTGACGTGCAGGCGCTTGACCTAAACCAGCGGGTAATACGCAGCCCATCAAGACTTCATCAACATGCTCACCCGCTAATTGAGTCTCCGCCAACAAGCCCTTAATGGCTGTCGCGGCTAAAGCCGGTGATGCAACGGATGACAAACTGCCTTGAAACCCGCCCATAGGGGTGCGTTTAGCGGCAACAATAACAATATCTTGATTTAACGCTTCAGTACTCATGCAGGCTCCAACCTAAATTGACCACGAGGCCTAGTGCTAGCCTCGGGACGTTTAATAAAATCGACAATAAAACCACTCTGACGTTTACGCGAACGTAAAGCAAGTATTCCTTGGTCTAATGTGTCGATTTTATCGGGTGAAAATTGTCAGTAAGGATTTACAGCGAGGCAGGGATTAAGCGCAGTCAAGCGTGGACAACAGAATCTAAGGGAGAGATAAATTAAGAGCTTTTGGGTATCAGCTTAGGTCACATCCATGTGACCACATCACTATAAAAGGCTAAAAAAAACCTTAGCGCGATTCCCACGGCGTCATCGCCGTCATATCACTTAAGTCATAAGGCGTTAACTGGTAAACGTAATAATTGAGCCAATTACTGACCAACAAACTACCGTGGCTGTGCCAGCGGGCAATGGCTTCGGCTTCTGGATTATTAT
Organism: Shewanella sp. S23-S33; assembly: GCF_043359565.1. Taxonomy (NCBI): domain Bacteria; kingdom Pseudomonadati; phylum Pseudomonadota; class Gammaproteobacteria; order Alteromonadales; family Shewanellaceae; genus Shewanella; species Shewanella sp. S23-S33. The sequence goes on from NZ_JBHFFD010000014.1 coordinate 36,227, forward strand.
TTCGATAATAGTTTTGTGGCACATTTGGCGTTAAGCCTTGGGCTAAATCCCTATGGTATTCATCGTTTAAAGTCGATTTTTGATATTCAGGGTGCCCCATTACAAACAAGTTACGGTTATTGCGACTTAATACCAAATAGGCCCCGGCTTCATCGGACTGCGCTAACACTTGCAGCTGCGGGTGTTGCCTAATTTCTTCCACATCCATCTCAGCAAAACGCGAATGGGGTGCAAAGAACTCATCATCAAAACCACGTAACAGTGGGAAATGCTGACAAGTGCGCCTATGTACAAATACGCCAGAACGCTTCTGTTGCAATATTTTTCGATTTAAACCATAGAGATGATACAAGCCCGCATGGGCTGCCCAGCATAAAAACAACACTGAGGTGACATGCTCTTGGGACCAGTCGATGATTTCACGGATATGATCCCAATAAACCACATCTTCGAAATCGATTTGCCCAAGCGGCGCGCCCGTGATGATAAGACCGTCGTAATTTTTATGGCGCACGGCTTCAAAATCACGGTAAAAAGTATTCATGTGGTCGATGGAAGTATGCTTGGACTCTTTGTCGTGAATGCGCAGTAAATCCACATCGACTTGTAAAGGCGTGTTGCCCAGTAAGCGCAATAACTGGGTTTCAGTCTCGATTTTGTTCGGCATCAAGTTCAAAATCAGCACCTTCATCGGCCTGATATCTTGATTCGCCGCCCGCGTCTCGGACATAACGAAAATATTTTCTGACTCTAACACCCCTGCTGCGGGCAGATGATCTGGAATTCTAACCGGCATACCGCGCCTCTTCTGTTCGTAAATACTAACGGATTCGGCGCGTATGTCAGCTCACTTCTGAGCGAGCTAACTAGCCACCGACTTTCTCTAGCAGTATCGTCATTGGCTCAGTGGAATTGAGATCAATATGATAGGCTTGAGTATTAATAAACAATAACTTATCACCCAACATAATCCGTGCACCTATGGCATAAGTGTGACCGGGTTGGAACTGATCGCTACCAATCGCAAAACTGAATGGCGCGGGTGTCGCAGCACCTTGTTGTACGCGCTCCGCCATCACTATGGCTGGCACATCCATTTTTGAGACATCAAGCAGTTGCACTATGACCTTAGCATCGGCAGGTAAGGCTATCCGTTCGCGATATAAGGTCTCGCCTTTTATCTCAACGATAGCATTCGGTGTTGCACAACCCGATAACACCCCCATGATGGCCATTAATGCTAAGGCTGTTAATCTCAATGCGCTTAAACGCAACCATTTGTTCATTTTGTTTCTCCTAATCATACATAAAGACTTCTAGATGTCCATACGCCCAAGCTATAAATCTTGTCTTGATGAACATAACTTTCTATCATAAGCCACCATTTCGTTGCCGAAAAATCTATGACCCAAGCAACTGCAATCATTGTGGGAGCTAGCTCACAATTAAGTCGTGAACTTGCAAAGCAATTGGCAGATCAGCAGGTTGAATTAGTCTTATTCGCCCAAGATCCAGAATCACTGCGCGATTTTGCCTTATCCTTGCCAACAAAAGTACAAGTTTTTGCACTTCAAATTGAACAACCTCAAGCCATCATCAATCAACTTGAATCAGTCTGGCAAACTCTTGGCGGCGCGCACTTAGTCTTAGTCAATACTGGCCTCAATAGCTATGACCCCGAGTTGCCTTGGCTACCGGAGCAAGACATTATCGATGTCAATGTGCGAGGTTTTGCTGCCATCTGCAATACGGCATTTAGACTATTTCGCGAGCAAGGTTATGGACAACTGGCGGCAATCAACTCGATTGCGGGCCTGCGCGGCGGGCCGAGTGTGGCCTATCACGCCTCAAAAGCCTTTGGGCAGAATTACCTTGAGGGCTTAAGTATGCATGCTCAGCGCCTTAAGCTACCGATTACGATTACCGATATCCAACTTGGTTTGCTCGATAAAGCCGCTATGCAGCAAAGTGCGATGTGGCTTGCACCATTGCCACAAGTCGCAGCACAAATCATCAAGGCAATGAAACAAGGCAAACGCCGCGTCTATGTGACCAAACGCTGGCGCCTCGTCGCTTGGCTTACTGTGTTATTACCCGAATTTATCTATAACACTCGCCACTGGAAAGCAAAAAAGCCAAAGCGCTAAATCGGCTTAGCCTAAGTGGAACAGAACATGGCGCGATAAAAAGTGCAGAAATGAAAAAGGAGCCTAAGGCTCCTTTTTTACGCTTATCTAATCAGTGGATTAGAAAGTGTAACCCACGCTGACCATATAAACCCATGGATCAATATCGGTTTCGATGGTAACTGGGGTACCTTGGTATTTAAATTTAACGTCACTATCAATTTTGGCGTACCACACGGAAGCGTTCACTAACCAGTTTTTGTTAACTTGATAATCAACACCCGCTTGTGCCGCTAAGCCCCAAGAAGTGCTCATGCTTAAATCCGTTAACGCACCACCTAAATCATTAGTAAACTCATTGTCGAAGAAATTAGTATAGTTCACACCAACACCCACGTATGGGCGTAATTTAGACTGTGCATCACCAAAGTAGTACTGCGCCACTAAAGTGGGTGGTAAATGCTTAGTTTCAGCAATCTTACCTACGCCAGCCAAAGAGACATCGTGGCTAAAAGGCGTTGCTGCTAATAACTCAACCCCGAAGTTATCAGTCAACATATAACCGAAGTTCAAACCCACTTGAGTATTATTACTCACTTGGAATTCACCAAGATTGCCTACACCAGGTATAACTACATCTTGGCTTGATTCATTTGGCGCAACAACCACAGCACCCGCACGAACGATAATGTCACCCGCTTGGTGAGCCGATACAGAGGCAGAAAAACCAGCGGCTAAAAGGGTGGCAGCGACCAGTGTAGAAACAGTGTTTTTATTCATCATCATACTCCATATGTACAACATAGGTTTTTGTTTTGTATTACATCCTTAACAATTGACGCCTACACTGCCAGAGATATGCGGCTGATTTATTGATCCAAATCAAAGTGAGTGAGTAATACTCACTTATAGGTACCACGCATGGGAGCTGAATCACGAAATTCAAACATTTATTGATAATACCCCTTTGTTTTCTGTGAGCTAAGTGTTGTATTAGCCATCACTAATAACTTCCGCAAGAGGTAGTGACCAACAACACCATAAACATTTTAGTAACAATAAAAAGCACTTAACTAAGAGGTTATTTGAACATTAATTTCAAATTATAGAGACGGGTTAAATGATACCAATCACATTAAATATCTAATCAGTTCAGAGCCTCACAGGCATCTCAATCCAAGGCGCATTGACGCAAAAATGGTTATTCCCTTTTAAGTCAATGCAACACCGGAGTGGGATGCCTGTGTGGCTCCCGAAGGGCGGCTGATGTTCACTACATGGGCAACGCGCTTTATACTGCGTTTAAGGCTTTCGACAGAGTACCACTATGCCTTCAAGCCTTAGCCTTGTCTAAAGCGCGTTGAACTCCCGCTGAATGAACAGATATTTAATACGATTGGTATTAGGATAAAAACAGAAAATGGATAAATAAAAACGGCTTGAGGATGATACCTATCATGTTAGATAACTAGATTGCATGGAATGATAGTGTGAGGCGGTTAAGTCTGTTTTAGACTAAACGAATAAGAAAGTGAGAAGATTAGCTTGAGTAACAACACGTAAGCAAAGGATAGCGAGTTAGCCAGCCCTTAGTCGCGACTCTGTGATGAAACACGGGTAATGATCGCTTTGGATTGGCGCTCAATTTGAGGGCAAACAGGGAGTTCAGCCCAAAGGGAACCACCAGCTCAATACCGTAATGCGTGCAATGATGATCAGTCTCTTCATCTACCTGAGTATCTGTCTCAACATGAGATTTTAAACACACCCCAACCGCAGTTTCTAACTCTGGCCAATGGGCCATAGCATCAATACAAGATGTGTAAGCCATGTCTTGATTGCGACTATGCATGCGCGCCTGATTCTTAACCGACCAAGGTAACTCAGGGGCAAGCTGATGAAGATAGGCTTCAATCGCCAGATCCCGCTCAGGGCTAATATCTAAAGGGCAAAAATAGATCAGATCGATATCGTTCAGTGGACTCAACTCAAATTCGTGCAAGCGATCCCAGACTAAATTACGGACAAATCCCGCCGCCAGACACCACTTCGGCATTGAGTGTATTTTGGCACATTGAAGCGCGAGTTCAAGCGCCCTCACCCGCTCGCAGTCTTGAGTTATCCATTCGAGTAATTGATGCTCTAGCGCTGCTTCACTCATTGCATCATTCATAACATTACCCGTAGCACCACTCATAACAGTATCGCCCGCTTCAATATCAGATAAAAACACGGGAAAGACATTAGGCTTACTCCACTTCGCCATCGATTTCTGGGCACTTTACGACCTCATGACAGAGTAGTGAAACGAAACTATAAATAGGTGCCATCACCGCAACACAAATCCAAAAACCATGTACATCTTTGTCTAGCAGATTAACGCTAACAATATAGATAGGCACGAACAGTAGCATCCATTTTATTATATTGAATTTGTACAGTATCGGCTTATCACAGTGGCAGCAGCGTCCTTCCTTAATCGGCACATCCTTAGCGCCGAGTTTACCTTTGCAATACGGACATTTTTTACTGAAAAGCATTTAAACTCCATCGCTGAGATAAGACTCGCAAAGCAAGCCTCATCATCCATTCTTTCTATTCGTAAAAACCGTATCCACGCAATTCGTTACACCGCATCCGCTTGGCGCTCTGGCGCAGCATTGGCAAAGGCTTCAAGCTGATTACACTCAGCCCACACGCGCATGATATTGGGATAAGGCGTTAAATCCACATTAAAACGCTGGGCGTTATACACCTGCGGTACTAAACACAAATCAGCTAATGTCACTGCATTTCCAAAGCAATAACGACCGCTATGCCGTGTTAACAAGGTTTCTAAGGCCGTAAAACCACTTGCGACCCAATGGTGATACCAAGTATTTTTGGCGGTGTCATCAGCACCTAAGGTTTGCGTTAAATACTGCAATACCCGCAAGTTGTTTAATGGGTGAATTTCACAGGCGACCGTAAGTGCCATAGCGCGCACGTGGGCACGTTCAAGAGCCGATGCAGGCAATAATGGCGACTGTGGATGTATCTCATCAAGATATTCGATAATCGCTAAAGATTGCGACAAGGCATCCACATCCAGCTCATCATCCACCACTAAGGTTGGCACTAACTCTAAAGGATTAAGCGCAATGTAGGCCGCTTTATGTTGCTCGCCGCCATCACGTACGAGATGCACTGAAAACTGTTCGGCTGAAATCCCCTTGAGATTAAGGGCAATTCGAACCCGATAGGCTGCACTGGAACGCCAATAACCGTAAAGTTTCATATTTTCATGTCCTTATAAAAGTCAGTATAAAAACGGGGCAATTAAGCCCCGTTAGTTTGAGTCGGTGTCGCCCTTTAAGGGAAAGCCTTAGGCTTTGTATTCAACCACTTTTTGATCGATAGAACCAAAAATGGTTACATCATTATCATCGAGCATTTCGATACGCACTGTGTCACCAAAACGCATAAATGGCGTAGTGGCTTTGCCTTCGGCAATCACTTCTAACATACGTTTTTCCGCTAAACAGCTCGAACCTGCGCTACGGTCATAGTTAGAAATAGTACCAGAGCCTATAATCGCGCCTGCGCCCAATGGACGGGTTTTTGCAACATGCGAAACTAACTGACTGAAATTGAAGGTCATATCAACGCCTGCATTCGGACGACCAAATAATTCACCATTTAAATAGGTGATCAGCGGTAAATGCACTTTCGAATCTTCCCAACGGACACCCAATTCATCCGGTGTCACAGCCACAGGCGAAAAACTGCTCGATGGTTTAGATTGGAAAAAACCAAAGCCTTTCGCCAACTCACCAGGGATCAAGTTACGCAATGACACATCGTTAACTAGCATCAACAATTTAATGTGCTTAGCTGCATTGTCAGTGCTCACGCCCATAGGCACATCATCGGTAATAACCGCAATTTCAGATTCGAAATCGATACCCCAGTCTTCACTCGCCAATGGGATATCCGCTTTAGGGGCAATAAAGCTATCTGAGCCACCTTGATAAAACAACGGATCTGTCCAAAAGGTTTCTGGCATTTCTGCACCACGGGCTTTACGGACTAACTCAACGTGATTCACATAAGCGCTACCATCGGCCCATTGGTAAGCACGCGGTAATGGCGACAAGCACTTAGCTTCGTCGAACGCTTGCGCGTTATCTAACATGCCTTCATTTAACGCATCGTACAATTCTTGCAATTGCGGTCTCAGTAAATCCCAACCATCGAGTAATTGCTGCATAGTGTGGGCAATGGCAGGAACGGCAACCGTTTTAGTGAGATCGCGGCTGACTAACATCAACTGACCATCACGACGACCATTGTTATAACTTGCAAGTTTCATATTGGCTCCAGTGCTCTTCGGCTAGGTGTACAATTTTATTGTGCTGGAAAACGCGCGACGTCACCCAGCTTATATTCGGCGATTTAAATCGGACTTTTTGACTCATTAAGGGCATACACGTTACGCATTCCGCGCCAACGAGGCATGCTTTTTTACTTGTTTTAACGTATTTGTTGCGCGTAGAAATACCCGATGCAGCTCAAGATTCCTATAGCGTGACCAAAATCACATTTAGGTCAATTATTTCACATTTTGTAAACTAATCATTACGTTTATAACCTAGTTCCCGCTTATCAATATCTCGGTAAGCAATATGCCTGAAAAGTCGGCCACTAAGTGGAACGATACTGTTACATTGACTGTGTCAACCCAACGAGACTCTGGCTAACGGCGCTTGGCTATCTTGTATTCACGCAGTTTATTAGCAATAGCTGTGTGTGATACACCTAGCTTTTTCGCCAACTGGCGAGTGCTCGGGTAGGCCGGATATAATCGACGCAACAGACTCGCTTCAAACTGCTTCATTGCATCGTCGAGATTGCCTTCAAACTCATTATCAAAGTAACCAAAACCTTCGGCGTATGACGGCAATTTCAGCTGTTCTACCGTCAACTCGGCCGAGCCGTCCCACATAGACACGGCTCTAAATACCGCGTTCTTTAATTGGCGTACGTTACCTGGCCAAGCGTAGGTGAGCAAATGATCGCGGCACTGGGCCGAAATCCGCCGAACAGGGCTAGACAACTGTTGACTGTAATGTTCAAGGAACATTTCCGTCAGTGGAATAATATCGACTTTACGCTCGCGTAAGGACGGGATGTGATAACTCAGCACATGGATGCGATAATACAAATCTTCCCTAAACTCGCCGGTTTGGCATAGTTCAGCTAAATTTTTCTGGGTCGAGCAAATAATTCGTACATCAGCACGCACTTCTTCATCGCCCCCTATGCGTCTAAAAGTGCCATCTTGCAATAGCCGTAGCAGCTTAACTTGAGCCGCCCTAGACATTTCCGCCACTTCATCGAGAAATACTGTGCCACCCTTAGCTTCTTCAAAAAAGCCTCGTTTGACGACTTTGCCCTGACTAACGTAACCGAATAATTCCTCTTCGGCAGCGCTGTCGGGCAGAGCGGCGCAGTTGATAGCGATAAAGGGTTTTTCACGGCGCATCCCCGCATCATGGCTAGCTCTGGCCATTAATTCTTTGCCAGTACCCGTTTCACCCGTGATCAACAAAGGTGCATCGAGCTGGGCCATACGCCGCGCTTGCTTAAGCACTTCCTTCATCTTGTCACTGCTGGCTAATACATTTTCAAAGCCAGTGGTTTGGTTCTGCAGCGCGTTAAACTGTTTTCCAACGCGCGCAGGGGATTTCAGCGACACCACAGCACCAACCAAGATGGTTTTTTCATCCTCATCGGGTAGGTAAATCGGCAGCATTTCCGCTAAATATTCGTTTGGGCCGATTTGAACTCGCGCCGCTTGTGGCAATACTTGTGCTTCACTCAACCAACGGCTGAAGTTAAAACCTTGCACCCAATGATTAAGCGACTCTTCAAGCACTTCGTGCTCACCCATGCCAATATTGAGCAATGCGGACTCATTAACGATACGGATACGAGCCTTGGCATCAATAGAAAAAACGGAGTCGGGTAAGGTTTTGAGCAGGGTTTTAAGGGCGTAATGTTCTTGCTCTGAGGGCATAAATGACACCGTACGCACATCGTGGACACTTTCCACTTTGCGGATCTGCGGCATCAAGGCACTCAAGGTTTCAAAACTGATTTCGGCAAATTGTAAGTACAGGAATCCTTGGTTACTGGCATCAATGGCAATTAAATTAATACCATAACGCTCTAACACGACTAAGATATCTTTGGCTAAACCAACACGATCCTGACAGCTGACTTCCAAGCGCATAATGACTGATATTCCCTTTTTTGATTTGAATTTTGGGGATAAACCGTGCAGAGCTATTTTTCGCCTTAGGCTTTACAACAAAAATAACGCTTGCTAGGCAAATCGTTACCCTTGACGAAAACGTCAGCGATGAGGGGAAATAGCAGAGCCCGTATACGTTAGAAGGTTAAACTGAAAGTGGCAAGCCTAGTTTACAGTTGAATTGTAACAGGAAGAAAAAATCAGCATCATAAAACACATTAAGATGCTGATTAAATTGATTAAATAATTAACCTAGTAACTGGTCTGTCTTGGCGGCCATGATGAAGTCATTCTTATGTAGCCCCTTAATGGAGTGCGACCACCAAGTGACAGTCACTTTACCCCATTCAGTGAAAATGCCGGGATGATGGAATTCTTCTTCCGCTAAATCCGCCAGCTTATTCGTGAATGCCATCGCCAGTTTAAAGTTTTTAAACTTGTAGACGCGCTCAAGCTGCATTACGCCGTCACGCACTTGCACGCCCCAGTCAGGGATCATACGAATAAGTTCTGCCAACTCTTCATCGGTCACTTTTGGTGCATCGGCTTGGCACGCTTCACATTTCATATTCGATAACGCAGTCATACATACTCCTGTTGGCAACATTAATAGGGATATTCAGTTGCACTTTACTCATTACTTATTAATTACTTAAATCACATGACTAAATTAGATGGCGACTCAAATAAAACATCAAACCATCCATCGAATCGAGACTAGCTCGCCTTGGCTTTGGGAGGATATTTAGGAGCAAATAAACCTAACTGACGTGCCTTAGTGACATAACTCATAATGTCCATTTTGGCAATTTCATCAAGCATATCAATGTGCTCAATCACATAATAAATCGGCTGCATAATGTCGATGCGATATGGGGTTCGTAGCACATTCAATAAATCAAAGGGTTGACGTTCTGGCACGTCACTTTCCATTGCATATAAAGTTTCACCAGGTGAGCTTAAAATACCGCCACCATAGATACACAAGGGGCCATCTTTAGGCTGTAGCAAGCCAAACTCAACCGTAAACCAGTATAAACGCGCTAAAAACACCCTTTCTTCTTTGCTGGCATTTAAACCTAATTGGCCATACATATGTGAAAAATTAGCAAATGAAGGGTTGGTGAGCAAAGGGCAATGACCAAAGATTTCATGAAAAATATCAGGCTCTTGCAGGTAATCAAACTCTTCCTTACGGCGAATGAATGTCGCCACAGGAAACTCTTTATTGGCCAGTAGTTCAAAGAAACGGCCGAAGGAAATAAGCGCAGGTACGGCTGCCGTTTTCCAGCCGGTGGTCGCTTGCAATACAGTATCAATTTCAGTAAGTTGCGGAATACGATCCTTTGGCATAGCCAAGGCATCTAGCCCTTGCAAATACTCCTTGCAGGCACGGCCAGGCAGGTTTATCGCTTGACGGGCATAAAGCTGGCTCCAAATCTCATGTTCTTCTTGCGGGTAGTTGATAAACCCTGTGTCATCAGCTCTGTGAGCGATGTACTCTGTTCCTTTCGTCATAGTCTTCACTTAGTGGCTAGCGCTCATGGAACCATAGTGATCTAAGCCTTTAAATTTGTTAACTCCCTCACACTTTATTCTTGCACCACTACTGTGACGTAAACGTAAAGCAAATATTACAAGGGTATTAAAAATGCCATGCAAGTGCACATCACCCATGCTGGATTAGATGCTCTGTGCTACCTTTGCTAAAACTTACGTCGACTTCGCTGTAAAAATACTTAAATATCCTAAGTTTTCAGCGTTTCTAAATAGCTTTTCTGTGCAGGTCATTTACAATATTGGCCATTAACCGCATCTCCTTGACCTAAAAGGTTCGCAATGAAACAACATCAAATTCGTAAAGCCGTTATTCCTGTCGCAGGCCTAGGCACTCGTATGCTTCCAGCGACCAAAGCAATTCCAAAGGAAATGTTACCAGTTGTTGATAAGCCATTGATTCAATATGTAGTCAGTGAAGCTATCGCGGCTGGGATCAAAGAAATTGTACTCGTGACCCACGCCAGTAAAAACTCTATCGAAAACCATTTCGATACCAGTTTCGAATTAGAAGCCCAATTAGAACGCCGCGTTAAACGTCAGTTACTTGAAGCCGTACAATCTATTTGTCCTAAAGATGTAACAGTGATCAGCGTGCGCCAATCTCAAGCTAAAGGCTTAGGTCATGCGATTTTGTGTGCTAAATCTGTCGTCGGCGATGCACCATTTGCCGTATTGCTACCGGATGTGATCATAGATGAAGCCAGCTGTGACCTTCGTAGCGATAACTTAGCCGCTATGGTTGCCCTGTTTGATGAAACCCAAGTCGGTCAAATCATGGTGGAAGGCGTGCCACATAACGTCGTCAACCAATACGGTATTGCCGATGTGAATGGTCATGATTTACAACCGGGTGAATCTGAGCCATTAGTCGAACTGGTTGAGAAGCCAGCCGTGGATGAAGCGCCGTCCAACTTAGCCGTTGTAGGCCGTTATGTGTTACCTGCCAGCATTTGGCCACTACTGGCTAAAACCCCTGCGGGCGCAGGCGATGAAATTCAATTAACGGATGCGATTGCGATGTTAATGAAGCAAGAAACCGTAAATGCTTACTACATGGAAGGTAAGAGCCACGACTGTGGTAACAAGCAAGGTTATATGCGTGCTAACGTTGAATATGCTCTGCGCCACAGCGAAATCGGTGAAGATTTTGCGCACTATTTAAAAACCGTTGTAAAAGGAATTAAGTAATGACGATTTTAGTGACCGGTGGTGCTGGCTATATTGGCACCCACACAGTAGTAGAACTGCTCAATGCTGGTAATGATGTGATTGTATTGGACAACTTGTCTAATTCAAGCATAGAAGCCTTAAACCGAGTCGAGCGGATCACTGGTAAATCGGTTACTTTCTATCAAGGCGATATTCTCAATAAAGCGTTATTGCAGAAAGTGTTTAACGATCATGCTATTGATTCAGTTATCCACTTTGCAGGATTAAAAGCGGTGGGAGAATCCGTCGCAAAACCCCTTAAGTATTATGAGAATAATGTTACGGGTACGCTTATCCTTTGCCAAGTCATGGCAGAGTTTAAGGTAAAAAATCTCGTATTCAGCTCATCGGCAACTGTGTATGGCGATCCCGCAAGTTTACCGATTACCGAAGACTTTCCCACAGGGGCAACAAACCCTTATGGTCAGTCTAAGTTGATGGTTGAACATATACTGGCAGATGTACACAATGCCGATCCGAGCTGGAATATCGCCCGTCTGCGCTATTTTAATCCGGTTGGCGCCCATGCCAGTGGCTTAATCGGCGAAGATCCTAACGATATCCCTAACAACTTAATGCCCTTTATTGCGCAGGTTGCCGTGGGTAAACGCACCGCCTTAAGCGTGTTTGGTAATGATTATCCGACACACGACGGTACTGGCGTGCGTGACTATATCCATGTCGTGGATTTAGCCAATGGCCATTTAAAAGCGCTCGCAAAATTGGCCACTAAGCCTGGTCTAGTGACCTATAACTTAGGCACAGGCCAAGGATATAGTGTATTAGACATGGTTAAGGCCTTTGAAAAAGCCTGTGGTAACACCATTGCCTACCAAATTGCGCCACGTCGCCCAGGGGATATTGCCGCCTGCTACGCCGATCCAACCCACGCAAGGGAAGATCTTGGCTGGCAAGCGACTCATACCCTAGAAGATATGGCCAACAGTAGCTGGCATTGGCAATCAACCAATCCCAATGGTTATAACGGCTAATAACTTGAATGGCTTGTGGAAATCTCCCAAGCCATTTTTCTTTATCCCTCTAAATACCGTCGCTTTACATCATTAACCACCCGAGGAGCAACATGACTCAAAGTATTAATCACAGCCGTCGCAGCCTCTTTCGCCGGCGTAAAGATAATGCGATAAGGCCGCCTTGGGTACGTGATGATATCGAGTTCACCGATGTGTGTACCCGTTGTTCCGCCTGTCTTGAGGTTTGTGAAACTCACATTATCATCAAAGGTGATGGCGGATTTCCTGAAGTCTCCTTTAAGGACAATGAGTGCACATTTTGTACCCTGTGTGCTAAGGCTTGCCCTGAAAATATTTTCGATTTGACTCAAGCACCTTGGCAATACCAAGCCCATGTTCAAGAAAGCTGCTTAACCTTTCAAGGGATCTGGTGCCAAAGTTGTAAGGATGCCTGCGAACCAAGAGCCATCAGCTTTGTGCTCAGTATTGGTCAGGCTCCGAGCCCCAAAATAGACCTTGATCTTTGTACTGGATGCGGTGCCTGCGTAGCTCCTTGCCCTAGCAAAGCCATTGAGATAAAACGACCAACTTGATAGAAACACTGTAATTGCATTAACACATGCCGAGCTGTGCTTCTCCTGGATTTTAAGCTAGTATCGCGCCTCTGTTGAACTCAGTTAATCCCTTCTCGAATTAAGTTAATTTATGATGATGTTTGTAAAAAAACTGTTTTTCCCGCCTAAAAAAAGTACCTCTTTTAGCTTTATTGCTCGAGGCACTAAACTCACGGGAAATATCGAATTAACAGGCGACGTGCTTGTTGGCGGTGATATCCAAGGTCAGCTGCTTTCTGAGGCCAATATCACCATAGAACAAGGCGGTATAATTCAAGGTGAAGTAAAGTGCCATGAATTTATCGTCGATGGGCACTTCAAAGGCAGACTCATTTGTGAGCGTTTAGTGATCCAACGTAATGGTGTTGTCGACGGCGAAGTGGCAAGTACCTCAATGCAAATCCTTGAGGGTGGCCAATTTATCGGGATGCGGATTAAAGAAGATGCACCAACCATTTATTCCCATACAATAGGCCATACACCAACAGCAGATCCACTCAACTTACCGTCCGTGCAAAACGACGTCATAGAATCTCGCTAATCCTAAATGCATCACTATCGTTTGCTCGCCGCCTTAGGTGAGCAGACTTTGACTCACTCTTTTAGCTCAATCATTCCTTTCCGCCTGATGTTAAACATAGCGCCTACTCATCTAACTCTCCCCAACTCTCCCCTTTACAATGGTTAAATAATTGTTATTTTGCCGAGAGGGATCACAGTTAATCCGCATGCTGAATGTTAATCTTGGCAGTTAGTATCCATGATATTTGATCGCGGTGGTTCGGGTAATCGCAAGGACACAGAACTCCCCTAATAGCGCCGCAAAAACATTTAAGACTCATACAGGGCAAAATACAAAATGAGCAACTTATTACTAAAACAGATCTGTGAACTCGATGTTTTTACCTTGCTTGTATTTAAAAGTATTTTCGACACTGGACACGCAAATAGCGCGGCCAAAGCGCTAGATGTTTCTGCACCCAAAATAAGCCGCTGCCTCAATGCATTACGCCTAACCTTTAACGATGAACTATTTTATCGTCGTCAACAGGGGCTTAAACCGACACCTTTAGCAGAAAGTCTCTACGTTGCTATTTGCCAGTTTACTGAATCGGTTTATCACCTCGAACAATCTGCAATCCAGATACAAAATGCGGCCATCAATGCCGACTTACCGCTGCATATCGCTGCTTGTAATGGCCTGCTAAGCTTTTTAGCGCCTCAGTTAAGTACTCCTGAACTTGCCCAAAAGCTAGGACAAATACGCTTACATAAATGGCAGGAAAATAGCGCTGAGTTGATCCACGCAGGTGCGCTTGATTTTGGGATTACGTTTGAAAGTGCTGAAAATAAAGAATTAAGTTACACCAAACTTGGCTCAATCAATGGCATTTATATCGTTGCAGCCAAGCAACACCCACTTTGGGACGTTGAGACGAATATTACCTTAGAGCAAATTTGTCGCCATCCGTTTCTATTTCAAGAACTCAAGGGCTTTAACAGTAAAATCGATCCCTTAGAATTATTTTGCCAGCGCCAAGGTATCTTACTGCCTACAGTAGAGAAAGTGATAGACAGGGAGGAATGGTATGCCCATCTATTAACCATGAAGAGTGTGGCTTTCTGTTCCAGCATTGATATGCACACAGTTAAACATATGCCCGGATTACATCTCGAGCGCCTTAGCGACACAGAGCTTAATAGACTCCACGAAACTATGATGGCGCCACATTATTATCTGATTGAGAAACCTGCAGTTCATCGGCGTTACAGCCAAAGCCAGTGTGATCTCGTCGTGCGCTCCTTACTTGCCGCACTCGAACCAGCACACTAATACAAAAATAGATTACACACTAAGTTCATCAACCTAGCTTACGTCATGGATGTTAAGTGGGTTAAGTGGGTTTACTGGGCTATGGCTTCTATTTATCCAAGGCACAATTAAATCACTTTAAAATGCCATATCTTCCCCCAATCCTCGCCCTCTTATCCCATTGCTTTTGCGCTCAAAACCTTAAGATAACGACTTAAGATTTAGGCTCTCTTAACATCGTTCATTTTGCTTAACCGAAAATGAATTCATCATTTCGGCCTAAGTTTAAAGATTGAAATTGTGATGCACATCATAGGCTAGCAGCTTAATTTCACTATTTAAAATATCAAAATGCAAAGTTTAGAATTACCATTCGCAGGTGTTAAATCATCGTTCACATATCAGATACAAATTTGCAAATACCACTTTATAAGTAGATGAATCCTCCTATATTAGAGGCACTGCACACGCAGTCTTATAGATAGAAAAAGGGACGCGATGATGAAAAACTACAATAAATCTCTACTGGCACTGGCTCTCGTCAGTACCTTAAGTCTTACCGCCTGCGGGGACGGAAGCGATGGTCAAGATGGGGCACCTGGCACACCAGGTACACCCGGAACACCAGGCACTCCCGGAACACCAGGTACACCCGGAGCCCCTGCGGGTTCCTTCGCAACGACAGCTCAATCCATTACAGATCTGGCATTCACGTTAAGTCCTGCTGACATTAAAGTGACCAGCAGTGAAGGCTTCAGTGTTAAATTTACTGTTACGGGTAAAAATGCAGGCAAAGTAGTCCCATTCAAAGGACTGGATAAAATTGCAATTTATTCTTTAACAGCAAATGAAAACACCTCAGGTACTGGCGCGCCGATTGAGTGGCAAAATAATGCCACGGCAAATGCCGCTGGCACTTCGTTAACTTGTACTCTAAACGGCCTGAACGGAACTAAAAACGCTTGTACTTTAACCGAAGATACAGCGACGCCAGGCACTTACACAGCAACTTGGACTTATGGTGGCGCAGCGCCAATCATTAATCCAAATGATAATCCAAACGCAGTACACAGAGTCTTTTTACGTGCTTACAACATCGCCGATAGTACTGGTGTTGTCCTATCTGACAAGATTTTGTCTGTACCCGTTGATTTTATCCCTGCAACAGATGAATTAGGTGTATCGGGTAAAGACACAGTATCTAGTGCGGCATGTAAAAACTGTCACGGTGAAGTAGACGGCCATATCGCGAAGATTGAAGCCCACCATAACTACCAAGATGTTAAAAACTGCGTAACTTGCCATAACCCTGATCTCGTTCCAAGTGACGCACAACTGGCCGAAGGTTGGGTATTTGATTTTGCTCCCATGATCCACAGGATCCACGCAGGTCATCACATCAGTGACAGCTTAAGTGGCGAAGCAAAAGAATATTTTGGTGAAGTTGGTTTCCCATCTGATTTGAAAGAATGTAAATCTTGTCATGATGGTGCACCAAGTTATAACACCAATATTTATGCACAAGCTTGTGTGGGTTGTCATATCAATGTGAACTTCACCACTGGCGAAAACCATTCAGAATTTGGTTTAGCCCAAGCTGATGATACTCAATGTAAATCTTGCCATGGCAGCGGTAGCTTAACACCTGAAGCTGTACACAGTGTCGGTAAACGCGCTGAGTATGCAAGCCTATTCAAAGTTGACTTTACCAGTGCTGCAGTAGCGACTTCAGCAACACCTGGAATGAAAACATTGACATTAAAAGCCAATGTGACCATGAATGGCGCTGCAATTCCTAACGGAACCGATTTAAAAGTGTATAACGCGACAACTAACCCTACTGGTATGTTTGTGGCTAACGGCTTATTACTGGGTAACGTAACTACTGATGGTACTGTTTATGCTTGGAGAGATGTCAAACCAACAGCAATCGCTCTTAAGCTTGAAAATGGTACGCTGGCAGATGGTGTATTAACCTTCGTAAAAGATATTCCCGATGCCCAAGCTGTAGGTACTATCTACGCCAGTTCAGAAGCCAACGTCTGTATCAAAGCAGGTAAAGTAAGTAGCTGTAATGCCACAGGACTTGAATTTGGCCCAACAAATCCAATTGGTAACACTGCTCCTGTTAAATTCTATAGTTTAGATACTACTGCAGTAGTTAAAGCTCGAATGACAGATCCTGCCCGTATTACCGTAGAAGAAGCAAAATGTAACGACTGTCACGGCACCTTAGATTATATCAAGGGCACCAGACACGGAACTTACACCTTTGACCAATGTATGCACTGTCACAACGATACAACGGGTGCATCAGGCCATAAAACAGTGGTTTATAAAGGTGAAGACGGTAGCAAAGTCATTAATCCAGAAGTCACTTTCAATAACAAAGACTTATTCACCGTCGCCCACCGTTTCCACAGTGGTAACTTTGATGTTATCGCAGGGATCTTCCGCGATGCTAATGGTGAATTAGTCGGTTATCCATCACCAGAAACTGCATGTTCTGCATGTCACAAAGATGATGCAAAACTGTTTGCGACTGACGGTGGTTTAGCTTCTGAGAAACGTTCAATCAAAGTGGGTAGCAACTACATTAGCCCAGTAGCTGAATCATGCCGTAGCTGTCACGCTCACTCTGATGCAGCGGCTGTCGCTCACTTTAGAAGCAACGGTGCTGTGGTTGAAGCTGACGCAATGACAGATCCTAACTTACCAGTAGAATCTTGCGCAACTTGTCATGCTGAAGGTAAAACCTACGGTGTAGATAAGGTACACGCAGAGGTAGCACACTAGTACCTTTGGGTTGCCCCTGCACAACCCAAACTTTAATCTCTGCAACTCATTGGGGACCCTAGGGTCCCCTTTTTTATTGCTGATGATCTTCAATTGAGATTGTAGATTTAACCAGCTGAGCGGCTACATTGTGCAATACGTTGTCTAAGTAACTTAATAAAGTCCTTAGGTTCCCTATCTAAACTGTCATGGGGAATATACAAGTGATACCCTAAACGCGTATCTAACATCACGCAGCGATGCCCAAACATAGCTAATACGCCACGATAACGATCCCCTTCAATCACTAAAGGGCCAAACTCAGCGCCGAGATAAGTTTCTAAAGTCGCTAAGTCTGCATCTTGAGAGGCAGCAGTCACCAGCAAAGGTCGCTGTTCAGTTAATAATCCTGTTGCTAGACGCAGGGAAATATTATCGAGAATGGGATTTAAATGTTTCAGTTTAATGCCTAAATAAGATAACTCTATAGTATCTAAACCATTAGTCACCCGCGGAATATCGACCCGCTGAATATTATCCCAATCGATAGCCACTTTGCCGCGGCGATGAAAATAGGTCAGCCCCTTGTCATCTAATGCTAGAGTCGTTTCCGGTTCATATACCTTGGCTAAACCGAGAATGAGTGAAATAGCGCCTAAACTAAAAAACATCAAACCGACAGCAAACAAAGCTGGCCACGTCAGAAACAGTCCCAAACACAGCACCAAACTTATGCCTCCCAGCCAAGTTAAGGTTAACCCATTTCGTTTCGATAAAGGACGCACAGATACTATTTCTGACTCAATTGTCATTGTTCATCTTCCTGTTAACACTCACTATCTTTAGACTGAACTTGGCAAACCACACCTTTAACTTACGGCCTTTATCCATAACCACAAACGGCCAATGTATTCGTGAATCGCCCGTTGAGAAGCCACTAAATTATCGGCAGTTAACCGCCACCAAAAATCATCTCGGCCAATAAAATCCGTTGGGGCAGCATCGGGGTGTAAGCCTTTAGTGGCGAAAATAGCCATCGCCCTTGGCATATGAGTGGCCGATGTGACTAAGCGAAAGGGCTCCTCCCCTAACTCCCACTTTAAGTATTGCGCTTCTTCTATCGTATCGCGCGCCAGTGGAAATTGAATAATTCGGCTTTTATCAACACCTAGCTCTACCGCGGCTTTAGCCATCATTTCAGCATGGGAAAATTGAGTGAGTTCACCACCCCAGCCGCTGACGATCAACATACACTCTTGACCCAACTTAAGTTGCCGAATTCCTTCAGTTAACCTTGTAAGGGCTACATCCGATAAGGATTGCACCGCCGTAGCTCCCGCTATATCAGCATGCCCTGAACCTAATACCATCACAAAACAAGCGCCTGTGATGGGCGTGGAATTAATCGGGTAAGCTGATTCTAACGGCCGCACTAAGGTATTTACACTCAGTTGACTGCTTAAAAACAGTAAGAGAAAAAAAGCGCAGGATACTAAGTATTTCGCCATACTGCGACGGCGCCATACTAGAAAAGAAATTAGTAATAACAATAGGATAAAGGGAATCGGCATCATCCCCTGTGAAACAACTTTCTTAACCCAAAACATGATGTCCATGCCAAGCAATCCAAAGGAGCGCAATCATAGCATCAAAATACAGGGGGAACACATCGCACATAAAGCTAGCCCAGCGTTTTACTGGGCTATTGTTTACAAGACTCTGATATCACTAGACGTTGATTTCATAGCGTAATGAGTTCACTGGTTGAGTTTATATCTTCAATAATGGATCACTTTTCCCACAACCAAGCGGCACCGCGCACACCCGATGAACAACCGTATAGATTCTGCACCACAGGCGTATGACACTCACGCCCCACCACATAATGGACCAGCAATGCCGGTAATCTTGGGTAAATCGCCGCGACATTCGACATTCCGCCGCCCAACACTATGGCATCGGGATCGAGCATATTGATCACATGTGCGAGTGAACGAGCGAGTCTATCCATATAACGATCAAATGCAGCAACCGCAATGGCGTCACCTTCATCGACTAACAACATAATATCGGCACCTGATTTGGCAGCAGCGCGCACTGTACCCGCAGCCGTCAAAGCCGCATTATAATCACGCACAAAGCCAGTACCTGAAATAAAGGTCTCGATACAATCGGGATTGCCACAGAAACATCGGGTGGTATTGAACTCTTCCTTAGTCATCCAAGGCAAAGGATTATGACCCCATTCACCGCCGATACCATTACCACCACCGTGAACTTTGCCGTTAATTGCCACACCCGCGCCACAACCAGTACCAATAATCACGCCAAACACCACAGAAGCGCCAGCGGCTGCCCCATCGACCGCCTCTGATACCGCAAAACAGTTTGCATCATTGGCAACCCGCACTTCACGCTGCAACAATTCCCCTAAATGTACATCGAGGGGCTGACCATTGATCCACGTCGAGTTAGCATTTTTGACTAAACCTGAATAGGGCGATACCACACCAGGAATACCCACGCCGACAGTGCCTTTCTCGCCAAGAGTCGCTTCCGCTTCCTTAACTAAATCAACCACCGCAGTAAGCGTGCCCTGATAGTCACGTGGCGTCGTCACACGTTTGCGAAATAGCTCATTGCCCTCATCACTCAGTGCGACTAATTCTATTTTTGTTCCACCTAAATCGACGCCCATGCGCATCATGAATTACCACTCCAGTGTTTAGCTTGCCCTTTCATCAAGTGAGATTGATGCAAGGCAATCGTTATTTTACCCAGCCAGGAGCTGTGGCAATAAAGTAAGGGTTTAAAATGTCAGGTTTTTGATTATAAGTTAATGGTTCACCTGAGTCATAACAGACAACTGTACCGCCTGCACTTTCGAGTACAGCTTGCGCCGCCGCAGTATCCCATTCGCTGGTTGGGCCAAGTCTGGGGTACAGATCGGCACTGCCTTCAGCCAACATACAAAACTTAAGCGAGCTACCCACGCTTAAGATGTCATGCTCACCAAACTGTTGTAAATATTGCGCTAAGCCTGGGCTCAAGTGCGAGCGACTGCCGACAATCATCGGCATTTCGCGTGGCGTGTTGGCCCCCAATAAGGGACTCTCTTGACCCGTTCGTTGGCGCCACGCACCTAAATGTTTAGCACCGTAATAATACGTATCGAGCACAGGCGCATATACTACACCTGCGATAGCAACCCCTTGATGGATAAGCGCAATATTGACGGTAAACTCGCCATTGCGTTTAATAAATTCCTTAGTGCCATCTAAAGGATCAATCAACCAATAGGTTTGCCATTGACGACGCACGTCCCACGCGATATCCGCCGCTTCCTCAGACATAATAGGAATACCGACAAACTGCTTTGCCAATGCTGCCACTATCACGTGGTGCGCGGCTAAATCGGCCGCCGTCACAGGGCTATCGTCCCCCTTATGGCTCACCGAAAAGTCATCTTGACCATAAACCGTCATAATGGCATCGCCTGCGGCTTTGGCAATCGCGACCACTTGCAGTAGATCTTGTTTGGTCAATGTCTGCGCTATTGTCGTCTTGTCTGTCACTGAAACTTCCTTAATGCATTAAATATCTTGGCATTATGCCATTGTCATCCAAGGGGAATTTAGAACAAATTCATCATACATCAAGCAAAATAGACTAAGACTCGCAGCTTAAACCGCGGTGCACAAAACCACAGATAAACAAAGTGATTACGATACTAAGGTAAGCCATTGGCGCTGAGAAGAGGCTTAAGTCCAGTTGCATTCGTATTCACAGCTCATGTTTTCATATTGATAGTCTAAAGCCGTCGCTTAAATCTGATTATTGGCGAGCTTATTGTTTTCGAAAGTGTTAATCACTGCGATGACGTAAACGCTTAACGCCTGATTAAAACTGCCTAAACCCAAATGTGAGTCATGTTAATTGTCGTCATGATAGCGTCGCAACATGCAATTCAGTTGCTGACGCCAATCTTGCCATACGACGTTATCAGGCATAGGCAGTGCGGTATTGACAGCCAAAGTGGACTGCACTTTGGCACTATTCAACACGCTATAACTCGGTCTTTTTGCCAAACTCACGCCGCGATTTAATGCTTGTTTAGCATAGTGAGCGCTGGTAATCGGCTGGATAACTACTGGCAGACTTAACAGATTTAGCGCTAGGGCTTGTCGCTGGATTTCACAGGCAAATTCATACCAACTGCATTGGCCTTGAGCGCTGTAATGAAATACGCCCGAGCACTGTTGCATGACTAATTGCCAAATCACCTTAGCGAGTGCATCACTCCACGTCGGACAGCCGATTTGATCGACTATCACCTGCAATCTTGGTTGAGTGCGCATCAAGTTCAGCATGGTTTGGACAAAATTATGCCCATCTTGACCGTAGAGCCATGAGGTACGCACAATCGTTGCATCCTCGCCCAGAACCGCCAATACCTTCTGCTCGCCGAGCAACTTACTCGTACCGTAAGCAGACAACGGCTCGG
Source organism: Shewanella sp. S23-S33 (assembly GCF_043359565.1). Classification (NCBI taxonomy): domain Bacteria; kingdom Pseudomonadati; phylum Pseudomonadota; class Gammaproteobacteria; order Alteromonadales; family Shewanellaceae; genus Shewanella; species Shewanella sp. S23-S33. The sequence goes on from NZ_JBHFFD010000014.1 coordinate 58,097, forward strand.
GAGCATCAAGTTCAACAAATGGCCTTGGTAAATGATTTGGAGCTGAGTCTGGATTTTGATACGGCTCAGCGCCAGTTTCTCTAACATCACAAACAGCATGACCACCAAACACATAATCGCTCGACACATGCAGTAGGCGCGCCCCCGACAGCCAACATTGCTGCGCCAATAACTCAGGGCCGAGTGCATTCACGCCATTCGCTTCAATTGCATCATGCTCAGCATGCATCCACTGCATTATAGGCCGCACAATTGATCACCCAGCTTGGTCGATATTGAGTAAACACGGCAGCAATATTGGCGGCATCGGTAATGTCTAACTGACTACGACTTAGCGCATAAAGCTTAAGTGGTGCGACTGAGTTTGCACTTGTACTTGTACTTGTGCAGGTATTTGGGGCTAGCTCACCAATATCGGCAGCGACTCTCAGCAAGGCTTGAGCGAGCTGACTCTTCGCACCAGTGATTAACACCACTTGAGGAGTGTTAGCGTCTGTGGCACTCGCCGCCCCGCATTGAAGTGGCGTCACTTTAGTTGCCACTATTTTCATCACTAATCAACAGCATGGCTCATCGTCACTGAATAAGGGGATCAAATCAGCAACGGTTTCATGGCCACGGGCAGCTAAAAAGGCCAAGAGTGCTGAAGGACTACGATTAAGTAATCGTGATGGCGGATAAGCCACTTCATCGATAATCGCTTGCGCCCGCGCAAAACCGCCTAAGCTAAAAGCCACGTGGGAATCAGAGCCCATAACTAAAATCGTGCCAAATTCCTTGGCCGCTTTGGCAATCGCAGTGCAATTGGCTTCGCTGCCCTTACGGGAAACTTCAAAGGAGGAATTGTTAATTTCGAGCGCCACACCGTATTCGGCTGCGGCGCGGGTAACGGCTTCAATATCAATCGGATAGGCTGGATTACCTGGATGAGTAATGATATCAACCTTGCCGCTCTTAATCGCATTAATCATGGCCTCTGTGTGAGTCGCTTTATCTGACGGAGGATAGACGGGCTCATGAAATCCTGCGAGCACAATATCGAGCTGCTTTAAATAATCACCAAAGAAATCAATCTCGCCGTCGATATTTTTGATGTTTGCTTCGATACCCCGCAAAATCCCGACGCCATCAACCATACGTGGCAAAACTCTTAAATTCACAAAGTGCCAAAAATGCGGCGCATCGGCCATCGCAGGCCCATGATCTGTGGTGGCAAATAGGCGAATCCCCTTCTGCTTTGCCACCGCTAAGTAGTCATGAATCGTACTATAAGCATGGCTCGAAGCCACAGTATGGGTATGAGTGTCGACTTGGTACTGCATGGTTCACCTCAGTCAAATGATTCAATCAATTTAGAAAAACTGGCCACGATTTAGCTAAAGAGCGATAACAGTTCATCGGCGCTTCCTTGCCATGTGCCCTTGCCTTTACCTTCGAGAATACTGTCCGCCAGACTTTGCTTATGCTGCTGCATTTCTTGGATTTTTTCTTCGACTGTACCTTCTGCAATCAGCTTATAGACAAACACGGGCTTATCTTGGCCGATACGATGGGCTCTATCCGTAGCCTGTTTTTCCGCCGCCGGATTCCACCAGGGATCATAGTGGATCACAGTATCCGCCGCGGTGAGATTGAGCCCAGTGCCGCCCGCTTTTAAGCTGATTAAGAACACAGGCGTATCGCCCTCTTGGAACTTATCTATCTGCGCTTGGCGCAGGCGAGTTTGTCCTGTGAGTTTACTGTAATCGAGCCCCAGGTCCACCAGCTCAGCTTCAATCAAGCTGAGCATGCTAGTGAACTGGCTGAAGATCAATATCTTACGTCCCTCTTGCACCATCTCGGGCAAGTTCTGCTTCAGCCAGTCTAACTTAGCATTATTCTTCACTTTCTGCGCTTGCTCTAACTTCACCAAGCGCGGATCGCAGCAGGCTTGGCGCAACTTAAGTAAGGCATCGAGAAACTCGATATGACTGCTACCAACGCCTTGAGTGGCAAATAAATCCCGCAGTTTTTTCTCCATCACCAGTCGAATACTCTCGTAGAGATTTCGCTGATCTTTTTCTAACTCTAAGCTCTGGGAGATTTCGGTTTTAGGGGGTAATTCACCGACCACTTCATCTTTGGTTCGGCGCAGCACAAAAGGCGCAATCCGTTGACTCAAGATTTGCGCTTGTTCCATATCGCCATAACGTTCAATTTTGTGCCTAAAGGATTTGTTAAAGAAGGCATTCGTGCCGAGTAGTCCGGGCAAACAAAAATCCATTAAAGACTTAAGTTCGCCCAAATGATTTTCAAGCGGCGTACCCGACAGGCACAATCTAAACGGCGCTTTAAGATCTTTAATCACTTGAGTCACTTTCGCCTGCGCATTTTTTATCTGCTGCGCTTCATCCAGCACGATATGTTCAAACACCTGCCGTTGATAATAGTCACTGTCGCGCACGATCAGCGGATAGGTCGTCACCACAATATCAAACTCATTTAAGCGTTCGAGCAAAGGCTTGCGTAAAGCACCATGAATAACGACTAGCTTTAACGAAGGCGCAAATTTCGCGGCTTCTTTCGCCCAATTACCCACCAAGCTCGTTGGGCAAATAATTAAACTCGGTGAACAACTTGCCACCGTGGATTTTAGTTCTTGCTGCTTGAGTAAAAAAGCCAAGGTTTGAATGGTTTTACCCAGCCCCATATCATCGGCCAAAATACCGCCAAGCTGATATTCCTTTAAGAAACAGAGCCAATTCAACCCTTGCTGTTGATACTGACGTAATTCAGCATGTAAGTTGTCTGGGACTGCGACCTCTAACACACCGTTAAAATTTTCGAGCTTAGTCGCTAAACTGCGCACTCGTTCACCATTAAGCAGACGAATATCACTGTCGGCAAAATCATTTAATAGGTGGGCACGGTATTTAGGCAAAGACACGCTATTGCCTTTGTGGCTATCGAATAGTTCTAAAATAATGCTGATCAGCGGCTTAATCACGCTGGCTTTGACTTTTAACCAATCACCATTTGGGCTGGGTAACAGCAGTTCTGCATCATCGGCGGGCTCACCGTACTGCTTAAGCCAAGTGGCAATTAAGGGCAGCATAGGCACTATTTGACCATCGATGTCAGCATTCAGTGACAGAGAAAACCAACCCTCTTGCGTATCATCCAGCTCAATCGCCAGCGGAGTATCAATGACATTTAAGCTGAAATTGTCGGCAAAATGCACTTGGTAACCTAAAGCCTCTAGCGCCGGGATTTCCTGTTGAATAAAGTGCAACCAAGCATCAATCGTTTCAGGCAGTGAACCTAACCCCCAAATACTGACATAGCTGCCACTGTTAGGGATAAAAGAAGGCGCCAGCTCCACCAGTTCCAATGCCATCAGACGATTAATCGCATCCATTTCCGCATCGAGTTGACGCGCGACTTGATAGGTTTTGCCTTGATGGGTGACTAAGGACAAGGGCTCGTCGGGATACTGACCGCCGAGCACCACATCTTGATAGATAAACTCCAGCAGCACTAATGGCTGCACCATAGCAAACTCAGGTAACTCCTGCGAGGTTAAGGTCAACCTAACTTGAAGCGGCACTTGCAGCTCGACAAAATCAATCAAAGCAGGCGTAGGTACCGTTTTCACCGAAAAATGCTTAATCAGTTTGTGGCTCACCAGTTCAATCTGCGAGCTAGGCACTGGCGGCATCTGACTGAGTAATAACAGCTTTTCAACACTGATCTCTGTGTCCAATGCGCCCACTTTAAAATAATCTAAATCGATATAAGTCGGTGGCTCACAGGGGATCAGCTCCCAATTGTCCTTATTGGGCAGCATTAACTGCATTTGTTTATGCTCGGCATCCTTATCTAGCCAAATGAATTCAGGCTTGCTCGCTTCACCTCGGGTGAGCGGTAAACGGCTCTCCTCCCAAAAACACCGCCCAGTGACGAGCATTTTTTCCAGTGCCATGGCACCTAACTGAGCTTTAAGATACAGACGCGAGGCACCATGGCGACGGGTTGACATGATGAGATTGATGATGAGCACGTCTTCTGCGCCAATCCAAGCGGGCATATAATATTGCACGTCAGACAAAGCGATTTTCGAGCCTTTGTTATAGCCACCATTCTTCGCTAACTTGCCTTTTCTTAGCTCAAGAAACACACCGTTATCATCTTTAGATAACACGTACAGCACGCGATCGTCGTAGAGTAAATCAACATTTGAAACCGTGAGATCATCACTTTCGTCTAGCAGATGTAACCACTGAGCAATACGTTGATCTTCAACGGTTCTATCACTCAGTAAACTGTAAAGTACGGCAGCAATATGTTTGCAATGCCCAGTGGCGGGACATGAACAGAAGCCATTCATGATCAACTTATGGTTCATGCTGACAAGGCGAATATCCTGCCGATAGGGCTGGGATTCCGTCCCCATGACACGACCTTCAATATGACGAAAATCGGCGTTCGCTTTGGCGCTCAACACCCGTCCTTTCATCACATAATCACGGGCGCGCATTAAGGTTGGCGGCGTGAATAATGACTCAATAGTGGTTCGAGTCAATTGGATAGGATCTTGGGGGGACAAGCGATTCATGTAAAAACCTTGAAACTAAAAATATCAACTCCGAGCAATAGCAAGCCATTGCCGCGCGACATTTATCAATAAGTTGTGTGGGATTGTATTGAAAGCCTTGGCCGAAAGCCAGAATGATAGCCACGATAGACTACCCCACCATGCCCGCAGGATAAAAATAACAAACTTATCCGCAGACATGGAACTGGCCTTACTTAGATGTAAGCAATTGATACATAATGCTTTACTATTAATATCCAAGCATTAACTGTTACCGCCAAACGCTAAATTTTCGCTTTAGCGTCAGTGGCTTTAGCCCCAGCACTTTTTTTATCAGCAATGTAGCGGTCGACCAGTGTTTCTAAGATATCCAAAGGAACTGCACCATTCTTCAGAACTACATCGTGGAAATCCCTGAGATCGAACTTATCACCTAAGGCCAACTTGGCTTTTTCGCGCAGTTCGAGAATTTTCATCATGCCAACTTTATAAGCCGTCGCTTGACCTGGCATAACGATATAACGCTCAATCTCAGCCGTGACATCGCGATCGGACATGCCAGTATTTTTCTTCATATAGTCAATCGCTTGCTCGCGAGTCCAACGACTATGATGAATACCCGTATCCACCACTAGACGCACAGCGCGGAACAACTCAGCCTGCAGACGACCGATATTATCAAAGGGATCCTTTTGAAAACCGAGCTCCCAAGCCAAACGTTCGCTATATAAAGCCCAACCTTCAATGTACGCCGTAAAAGGCGCCATCTTACGAATAAGTGGCATACCTTCTAACTCCATCGCCACCGCAATTTGGAAATGATGCCCAGGGATCCCCTCGTGGTAGGCTAAAGTGCGCATACCGTATTTAGGCGTGGCCTTGATGTCATATAAATTGGCATAGAAACGCCCTGGACGACTACCGTCAATCGCGGGCTGCTGATAATAGGCACCCGGTGCCGTTTTCTCTTTAAACTCAGGAATACGCACCACTTCCATGCCCGCTTCGGGTCGAATACGAAAGGCATCACCGAGTCCCGCATTCACTTCATCAAGAATCGCTTGATAATCGACGAGGATTTGCGCCCTACCCGCATCGCTATCCTCGTAGTAAAACTTAGGATCGGCGGCTAATGCTTCAATCGCGACCGAGAAACCTTGGCCCACATCGTAACCTTCAGCGGCTAATATAGTCATGATTTCATTTTGAATGCGATCTACCTCAGCGAGCCCTTTGGCATGGATTTCGTCCGCAGTGTAATTAGTGGTCGTAAAGAACTTCAGCAATTGCTCATAGGCAAGGTTACCATTTGGCAGCGCCCAATAACCATCATCCGTCCCAGCTTTGGCTTGTAGCTGGGTAAGGTAGTCGATAAATAATTGATACGCTGGATGCACGTAACCTTTAATGTCCGCTTCCACCGCTGCCAATAACCGTGCTTGCTCATCGGCACTGATATCCGTGTCAGCCAATTTAGTTTTGAAGGAACTGTAGAGAATATTGTCTTGAATCGGCGTCGCGACAAAATCATTCATCTCGGTGAGCACCCGCTCAATCACGAACTTAGGCGGAATAATCCCTTTAGCCTCACGAATTTTTAAACCTTCGAGAGTTTGCGCAAACTTAAGTTTCACCTTTTGTAAACGCGACAGATAGTTTTCTGCATCGCCCACAGAATGCACTTGGTGCTGCGCCTGCATAAAGCTTGGATACCCGTTTTGCACGCCAAATAACTGATTCAGCGGATAGTTATGGTAACGATACGGCTCAGAGACCAATGCGAAATCGGCAAGATATAGGGCAATATCCTTGGAGATACGTTGATTTTCATCTAAATCCGCATCGGAATAGCTCAATAGGGTTTCACGCAGATCTCGCACTTGCGCGAAAGTCTTATCCATCGCCTCTGGACTATCGTCATCCAACTCGGCGTTATGGCCTGTAATCCCTACCGATTCTAAGAAACCCAATGAGGTTAAGGTCTCAGGGCTTTCGAAAGCCATCTTGACCACACTGCGGTCTAGAAATGCGCGAAAGAAAAACGGCTTTTTCGCAAACCATTCATGGGCGGCCAGCGCCACTAATAACAGCACTAAGACTAAGCTGCCGAGTCCAATCCGTTTTAGTACTGTTTTCAACGTCATTCTCCATTCTTATTATATTCAATCTAAAGTTATCGCCCTGAATCCATAGCTCAAGCACGTTTTTATTGGATGACGAGAATACCATTAACCACAAATAAGCAACAATTCAATAACGTAACGAATCATGACAGAATCCTTACCTAAGCATACAAGCCGCATTTAAGCCTAATGGAACGGATTAAAAGGTTAATCGCAAGTCAGTCGTGGCAAACATAAAAAATATTTTCACACTAGACAACAATCAAAAATACAATATAAACGATTGAATATTAATAGTTATATCTAATTCCGCACTCAATAAGTCGCAAAAAAGCAGTTTCAATATGAGAGGTATTTAAAAATAAAACTATACAAACCCCTAGAGTATGTTAATCTGCACTCCGGCCTGTGATTCAGACCTATTTATAAGCAATATTATGTATTTGAAAACCTTCGCTACGCCTGTAATATTTTTTTTGCTGTCATGAAGCTTTCCACTCATAACTTATCATCAATGTAAATAATTCTATTTCTGGCTAACATACCGCATAATTGCGAATTATTTGTTTGAAAATTTTGGAGACATTCATGTCTAAAACTACTGGTGTAGTTAAATGGTTTAACGAAGATAAAGGTTTTGGTTTTATTTCTCCTGACAATGGTGGCGCTGACGCATTCGTTCATTTCCGCGCAATCGTTTCAGAAGGCTTTAAAACTCTTGCTGAAGGTCAAAAGGTTTCTTTTGACATCGAACAAGGCCAAAAAGGTCCTCAAGCTGCGAACGTAGTTATTCTGTAATTAGACTTTGTCTAATTTAAGTTAACAAGTTCCAGACAAAAATGCCGACACTATGTCGGCATTTTTATATCTGCATTTTCATCCATATCAAAAGAGTGAACCTCAGGCCTTTAGCCATGTAGGAGCTTAGCCTCTGCTTTCTCAAGTCGTCGTGGTTTACCCACTATCAGTAAGATATCCCCTGCACGAAAAACCCAGTCCTGCTCAGGATGTTCCACTTCGGCGCCATTGCGACGAATCGCCCTTAACTCTACTTTCAATGTTTCCCACAAGATATCGGCAACGGTTTTACCAATCGCGTCAGCCCCACGCGGTAATGCCACCGCATGCAATGACTCTAAAGTAAAATCAGTTTCTGTGCCGGAAAAGAAGCCGTGTAAAAATTGATAATGATTGCGCCGCTCAGATTCTAGCCGTTTTAGGATCCGTGCCAATGGCACACCACATTGGTGTAGTACCTGCGATACTAACATCAAGCTCCCCTCTAAAGACTCAGGGATCACTTGATGGGCTCCCGCCTTTTTAAGCAAGTCTAGATCGCTGTCGTCTTTGGTTCTAACTAAAATTTTAGCCTCTGGTGCCAATAACTTACATAAAGGTAAGACTTCTTCTAAACTACGTGACTCACAAAAAGTGATAACGATCATCTTGGCCTGTTTAACGCCCATTTGTTTTAAAATTGCCCGTTTACACACATCACCGAAATAAATAGGTTCGCCCGCACGACGCGCTTCAGTGACGCGCGTTGGATCGAGATCCAATACCAGATAAGGTACAGCTTCAGTTTTTAAAAAACGGGCAATGGTTTGTCCTACTCGGCCGTAACCAAAAATCATCACCAGCTCATGATCATCCATCATCAATGGCACAGCTTCATCCACATGCTTTGCCTGACGGATCCCCAGCGCCCACTTAGCAATATCCACACTATGACGAACTAACCAAGGAGCTATTGCCATGGAAAGCACGGCGACCATGACTAATATGGTACTGATCTCATTATTTAAAAGTTGATAGTTGACCGCTAAAGCCAATACCACAAAACTGAACTCCCCCACTTGAGCTAAGCTCATAGCCGTACTCATCGCAATTCGAAAGGGCTCGCCTACTAATCTTAAAATGCCATGAATGATCAGCGCCTTACCTAGCACAACCGCCACTAAGATCAGCAGTATCTGCCACCAGAAACGCATCACTAAGGTAAAGTCCAGCATCATGCCAATGGAGATGAAAAACAGTCCCATCAATAGATCGCGAAACGGTCGTATATCCGCCTCAAGTTGGCGGCGGTACTGGCTTTCTCCCAGCAGCATACCCGCCATAAATGCCCCCAGCGCCATAGATAATCCTAGCCACTGAGTAAAAGCCCCTGTGACAAGCGCAACGACTAAGGTCGATAATACAAACAGCTCATTGGAGCGAGAACGCGCAACCTCATCAAATATCCGCGGCAACGCCCACTTACCAAACGCCATTAAGAGGAAAAAAGCCAATATGCCTTTAAGCAAGGCAAAGGCGATGTCCGCGACCATCAAAGGTTCGCCGCCATTGGCCAGTAATGGCAATAGGATCAACAGCGGCACAACCGCTAAATCTTGGAACAAAAGCACGCTGACGGAGAGTTCGCCGTGCCGGCGCCTCAGCCATCCCTGTTCATTGAGTAATTTGAGGACAATAGCAGTAGATGACAACGCGATGGCAGCACCGATAACCAAGGCTTCAACCCAATTCAGGCCGCACAATAGGGCCACGCCCATGGTCAACAGGGTCGTTATTACCATCTGTGCACTGCCTAAGCCAAATACGGTACGGCGCATGGCCCACAGCCGCGGCACAGAGAACTCTAAGCCTAAGGTAAACATCAGCAGCACAACGCCAAGCTCGGCAACAGATTGCATTTGATGCTGGGTAAACCAATGAAAACCACTTGGGCCACTCACTACCCCTGTGAGTAAATAAGCCAGAATTGCGGGTAGGTCCAAACGCCGCAACACAGCAATGGCCACAATGGCAATCACGAGCATAAGTAATACTTGGATTAAAAAGCTATGTTCCATTGGGGCTATGACTCCTGTCAAAATGCTGACGTGTCAAAAAATCTAACGCTGAGTTTTAAGCTTAACTGAATGACTAACAAAGACAAATTTTATTAACAAATATTGCGGCACGGTATTTGCTTAGACTAGGTTAGAGATGTATCGCACTAACATTTGCTGGAGTGATGATTATGGACTTTGGCCTAGCGACCGAGCTGTATCCCGACGAATATCGCTATCAAACAGAACATTATAGTCCCAATGATAATCCATTGGACTTGATACAAGTGATCCAACAACTGCATGCCAGTTTAGATCCTAGGACAGTCTTTGCCTGCTATGGCAAAGTGCTGGGACAACACTTGCCGATCCAAGGCGTGCGCTTAACCTATGGCGAGCACAAATTCAGCTGGGGCAAACGTTATGGTATCAGCGTCAAACGACAGCTCATGTGTGCAGGAATGCCATTAACGATTCAGTACCAACTGGTGACGCCATTTACGCCATCACAAACCTCAAACTTACAGGATATTGAACCGCTGTTATTGCAACCTTTATTAAATGCGTTGCAATATCAAGAAATGTCGATGCAAGCTATGTTTGACTCACTCACTGGCTTAGGCAATCGCCATTATTACAGTCAGAGTCTCAGCAATGCGACCGCAAGAGCCCATCGAAAACAAGGAGCAGTCGCTCTCATAGTGCTCGATCTTGATAACTTTAAACAACTTAATGATAAATTCGGCCATAAATGTGGTGACTATATTCTGAAGGAATTTGGTGACATCATTCGTGCAACCATACGCAATACAGATCAAGCCTTCCGGATTGGTGGTGATGAATTCGTCATTATTGTCCAAGGCAATATTCATGCGGCTGGCTTGTTATGTGAACGGATTGTCTCGGTAATCAATCAGCACAGTAGTTTCAATCAATTTGGGGTGAGCTGTAGTTTAGGGGCGGCAGAATCACACGATACCATTGAAGCCGAACAACTTTATGAACTTGCCGATAAAGCGCTTTATCAAGCCAAAGCCGCCGGACGTAACTGCTATAAACTCAGCCAAAATCAATTAGTTTAACACGCGCAGGGATGCCAAATGAAATGCGATAACTCACTCGCAGCGCGTACCCCATAAAGGTCTAAATCAAACTGACGCGCTGCGTTCCACTCTCCTCTCGCTTTCCTAGAACACACCAATATTCCAAGATTGACTCTCGACTAGAATTCCTTTGCTTCCTCAACAGACACCTGTAAACCAAGTTCATTCGACTCAACAATAAAGCCCTTTTCAACCCACAGTCCAATTGCTATCACCAGTTGCTCGCCATAAAACACAAACCCCACCTTTTCGCGTACCCAAGGCGGAATGGCAAACTCTTGCCACAGTTTCTTTAATTCTCGCCCCTTACCCCGAGAATGCGGGTGGCAGCGAAATTGTCCCGCTAGTTGATAACGCACACTGACTACTTCATCAGGCCAAGGTAAACGGACTCTGGGACCTTGTTTTGTCACTATCAACCTAATCTGCTCACCATTCGCTAAGCCCGCAGGCGACACGACTAATTCGGTACTATCTCCCTGTAATAAAGAAATAAAGTCATGCTGTGGCAAGGTCCAACTCACAGGCTGAGTGTGACGTTTGTGAGTTTGATACTTGAATAAATAGACTTGATTAGCAAAGCGGCGGATTTCACACTCACCCACTCGAATATGCACTTTAGCATCGTCTTTCGCGTTAAGAAGCTGAGTGATGATTTGCTTAAGCTGCACCTTTGAGGGCAAAGCAAAACCTTGGGATTCAATAAAGCCACGTAAGAGTAACGCTTGCCAGTCGGCTGACTGTTCGGCAAAACCATCGAGCTTGAATACACTTTGAGTATGGTAAGGGGCTTGGGTTAACCATAAAGGCAAACGTTCACTCACCTGTAAATCCAGCGTCGCCTGTTGTTCGGCGCACAATGCCGCACTGCGACTCGCAGTTGTCGCAATACTCGGCCAACGCGCTTTTAAGCGGGGAATGATTTCTAAGCGTAAAAAATTTCGATCGTACTTATCGTCTTGATTACTTTCATCTTCGATATGCACTAAGCCTTGCTGTTTTGCGTAGGCTTCAATTTGCTCACGGCTGATATCCAATAACGGCCGCAGTTGTTTGCCTTGTGCTAATGCTTGAACTTGTCCCATGGCCGCCAGCCCTTTCGGCCCCTGACCACGTTTCAGCGCCAGCAGAATAGTTTCGAGCTGATCGTCTTCATGGTGAGCTGTCAGCAACACATCATTGGCACTTAAATGCCGCTCAATCGCCTGATAACGCACTTTTCGCGCTTCAGCTTCAAGGCTCAATCTTGGCCCACGATTAACCACGACTCGCTCAACCGTCACGGGCAGATCGTAATACAGGCCCCGCTCAAGGCAATGCTGTGCCCAAGCCTCAGCGTTATCGCTTAGGCCATGGTGTACATACACTAGTTGATAATTAAACTCCGGATGTTTCCGTGCAAACTGGCTTAAACCAAAGGCCAAGACTTCGGAATCAACCCCACCACTGTAAGCCAGTACTAACTTGCTGTCAGGCGCTAAGGATTGCGCTGCCAAAAAATCACAGATATGCGCGCTGAGATCGCCAGCAGTCAATGCTTCGTCACGCTTAGCCGACATAAGTTAACTTCATCTGTTTACACCTAAGACATTCGCCAACATTAGAATAAAATTCTCACCTTGTTTGGCCCGAGGAGCGATTCGAGCGAGAGCATCAAGTCATCGGTCGGATTCACTCGCCAAGCATCGGCTAACCTAAACTGACCTTTGGCTTGAGCTTGAGTGTAATTGATCACCACAGGCACAGCACCGTTACGCCACGGGCTTAGCGCTTGCTCGAAAGTGTCTAACGCCGATGGCGTTAACTCGCTGCCATCCATATCAATTTCCAGCGCCTTGGCAAAGTGGCTGCGCGCCTCACTGATATCTATGATGTTACGCGCCGTCATGCGGTTACCGCCGGCAAAATCATCATAACTCACCTCACCTTCACAAATGAGGATGCGGTCTTTCTCTAGCAGATGATTAAATTTTTCAAAGGCTTCGGTAAACAACATGATTTCGAGACGCGCGCTCTTATCGTCGAGCGTCAACAGGCCCATTTTCGAGCCGCGTTTGGTCAGCATCACTCGCGTTGCCACCACTAACCCCGCTGCCTTAGCGGTTTTACCGCGTTCGGTGGGATGCACATCTTTCAAACGACCGGACGTGTAATGCTTAAGCTCTTTTAAATATTGATTGATCGGATGACCGGTCAAATACAAGCCTAGGGTTTCGCGCTCGCCTTCGAGCCAAATTTTATCTGGCCATGGAGTACATTCGACAAACTGCTGCTTACTGTCTTCGGGTTCACTGTTGAGCAAACCAAACATATCGTGTTGGCCAATCGCCTCGGCTTTGGCATGTTGATCGGCGGCGCGAATCGCTTCGGGCAAGGTTGCCATCATAGACGCACGATGCGGCCCAAGAGTATCGAGTGCGCCCGCGCAGATCAGCTTTTCAATCACGCGCTTGTTGAGCTTTTTCAAATCGATACGGGCACAGAAATCGAATAAATCCACGAAAGGGCCATCTTTTCGTGCCTCTAAAATCGATTCAACTGGACCTTCACCCACGCCTTTAATGGCGCCAATGCCATAAACAATGCGCAAATCATCATCGACGGTAAATTTGAACAAGCCTTTGTTCACATCCGGAGGAATGAGCGGTAATCCCATACGCTCGCATTCATCGACCAAGGTCACAATTTTATCTGTGTTATCCATATCGGCCGACATTACCGCCGCCATAAACTGCGAAGGATAATGGGTTTTTAGCCATAAGGTCTGATAAGACACAAGCGCATAGGCGGCTGAGTGAGATTTGTTAAAACCGTAGCCGGCGAACTTTTCCACTAAGTCGAAGATCTTCATCGACAAGTCGCCGTCGACGCCGTTATTGATTGCGCCCTCTTTAAAGATACTGCGCTGCTTGGCCATCTCTTCGGGCTTTTTCTTACCCATAGCACGGCGCAACATGTCGGCGCCGCCAAGGGTGTAACCCGATAACACCTGTGCAATCTGCATCACTTGCTCTTGATACAGAATAATGCCGTAGGTCGGCGATAGCAGTTCTTTTAGGGATTCATGCTGGTACTGAGAATCGGGATACGATACTTCTTCGCGCCCATGCTTACGTTCGATGAAGTTATCTACCATGCCCGATTGCAAAGGCCCAGGACGGAACAATGCCACCAGTGCGATCATGTCTTCGAAACAGTCAGGCTGCAGACGTTTAATCAAATCCTTCATACCACGGGATTCCAACTGGAATACCGCCGTGGTTTCATATTTTTGCAACAAGCGGAAAGATGCCGCATCCGTTAACGGAATCGCTTCGATGCGCACCGGTGGGCGACCGTTTTTGACCTCGACCTTGTTCACCATCTCCAGTGCCCAGTCGATAATGGTCAAAGTACGTAAACCCAAAAAGTCGAATTTAACTAAACCTGCGGTTTCGACGTCGTTTTTATCGAATTGCGTTACTGGGTTTTTGCCTTCAGCATCGCAATAGAGCGGCGCAAAATCGGTAATTTTTGTCGGTGCAATCACCACACCACCCGCGTGTTTACCCGCGTTACGCGTCACACCTTCGAGCTTGCGACACATGTCGATCAGATCTTTTACGTCTTCATCGGCATCATAGGATTCTTGCAGGGCTGGCTCGACCTCAAACGCTTTCGCCAGCGTCATCCCAGGTTCTGGTGGAATGAGTTTAGAAATTCGGTCAACGAAGCCATAGGGATGACCCAGCACACGACCCACGTCACGAATAACCGCTTTTGCCGCCATAGTTCCGAAGGTGATGATTTGCGATACCGCTTCGCGGCCGTACAATTCGGCCACATGGTCGATCACTTCATCACGTCTATCCATGCAAAAGTCGACGTCAAAGTCGGGCATAGAAACCCGCTCAGGGTTGAGGAATCGCTCGAACAGTAAGTCAAATTCCAATGGGTCTAAGTCGGTAATCTTAAGCGCATAGGCCACGAGTGAACCCGCGCCCGAGCCACGACCAGGCCCTACTGGAATACCGTTATCTTTACCCCATTGGATGAACTCCATCACGATCAAGAAGTAACCTGGGAACCCCATCTGGTTGATCACTTTAAGTTCAATGTCGAGGCGCTCATCGTATTCGCCGCGTTTCTCGGCGCGCACCTCAGGATCAGGGAACAAAAACTCGAGCCGCTCTTCAAGGCCCTTCTTCGAACAATCGACCAGAAAGTCTTCGATGGACATATCGCCCGTCGGGAAGTTGGGCAGGAAATATTCGTACAAACGGATCGTTACATTACAGCGTTTAGCGATTTCGACACTGTTCGCCAACGCCGCAGGAATGTCGGCGAATAGTTCACACATTTCCTCTTCGCTACGCAAATACTGCTGTTCACTGTATTTTTTAGGTCGGCGAGGATCGGCAAGGGTAAAGCCATCGTGAATTGCCACCCGAATTTCGTGGGCATCAAAATCTTCGGGTTTAAGAAACACCACCTGATTAGTAGCCACCACAGGGATGCCCTTCTCCTGCGCTAAGGCCACCGCCATATGCAGATAACGCTCTTCATCGGGGCGACCTGTGCGGATAAGTTCGAGGAAATAACGGTCAGTGAAATGAGTCTGATAAAAGTCGCATAAAGATTCGACTTGTGTGCCATTGCCCTTGAGCAGTGCCTTACCCAGATCGCCTTCTTTGGCGCCCGATAACAGCAAAATGCCTTCGTTATAAGTGAGTAACCACTCTTGGTCTATCACTACACGGCCGGCCACTTGGCCACGCAAATAGGCTTGACTGATAATTTGGGTCAGATTCTGATAACCGACATTGTTCATCGCAATAATGGTTAAGGCGCACAATTCGCCTTCAAATCCGAGCACTTGCATCCAAAAATCGGCACCAATAATCGGCTTGATCCCCGCACCATGGCAACCACTGTAAAACTTCACCAAACCACAAAAGTTATTTTGGTCAGTCAAGGCGACCGCGGCCATTCCCTGCGCTTCCACCTGCGCCAAAATAGGCTTGACCTTGGCCACGCCATCGGTCATAGAGAAGTCACTGTGGACACGAAGATGCACAAAACGAGGATCGGACATAATTAGGATTATCTTTGAATGGCAGGTTAACAATAACTAGAAAGCAGACTAACAAAGTCACGCAGCCAGAGCCAGTGACTTTGCTGGATAACGGGAACTTATACCCAAACAACCTGAAACTCGTATCTTCAGGTGGCTTGGGAGCACAACTTACAGTCCCAGTAATGCCTTGACGGGTTTGAAACTTTTACGATATTGGTCAAATACCCCATGTTCGGCGATGGCCTCAAAATGCGCCTTAGTCGGATAGCCCTTATGCTTAGCAAAACCGTATTGCGGATAAGCAGCATCGAGCACATCCATCTCTCGATCCCGCGTCACTTTGGCGATAATCGATGCGGCACTAATACTGGCAATTAAACCATCACCTTTAATGATGCTGTGACTGGTAAGCGAGACGCCATTATGGGCAACAAATGCCGGACTGCGATTGCCATCGACTAACACCAACGCAGGCGCAATCTTAAGCCCAGCAACCGCGCGCTGCATTGCCAACATAGTGGCATGCAAGATATTAAGCGTATCGATTTCAGCAGGACTTGCGCGGCCCACGTGATAACACAGGGCTTTTTCACAAATCTCATCAAACAAAGCTTCGCGACGCTTCTCACTGAGTTTCTTGGAATCATTCAGACCACTGATGGGCTTGTTTGGATCTAAAATCACAGCCGCAGTCACTACATCGCCGACTAAAGGCCCACGGCCGACTTCATCCACACCAGCAATTAATCCCGTCGAAAAGGCCAGCAAATCGGCGTCGGTTAAACTTTTAAAAGTTGCCACTAATTAGCCTCCAGCGATTTAGCATGACTTGGTTTAGGCTCAACCAGTGCCATTACCGCTTCTGCGGCTTTTAAGCTCGCATCACGGCGTAACACTTGGTGCAGGGCATCAAACTCAGCTTTGAGCGGCGTAAAATCTCGATTTAACTCGACTGTGACCGCCGCAGCTATTTTCTCTGGCGTGCAATCTTCTTGAATGAGCTCAGGGACGAGATCTTTTCCAGCCAGTAGATTCGGTAACGAGAAACGCTCGACCTGCATCATGCGCTTAGCAATCCAATAGGTCATAGGGCTAACACGATAAGCCACCACCATTGGACGCTTGACCAACATGGCTTCTAACGTCGCGGTGCCAGATGCTAATAAAATGCCATCGGCAGCCGCCATGACTTCGCGCGACTGACCTTCGACCATATGAATTTCGAGATCGGGTGCAAAATCCTTCAGCGCTTGCTCAAATTGCTCACGGCGTTTTTGATTTACCAGTGGCGTCACAAAACGTATATCAGGGAAGTTCTGTTTAATCAGTAAAGCCGCCTTCACGAAAGGCTCAGCCAGTTGCTTTAACTCGCCACCACGGGATCCCGGTAGAATCGCTAAATATTCTGCATCGGCATCGAGTTCAAGTAACTGACGCGCCGCCGCTTTATCGCTTCGCAACGGAATATCATCCGCTAAGGTATGACCCACAAAGGTGCAAGGTACTTGATGCTTGTCATAAAAAGCTTTCTCAAATGGCAATAACGACAACACCATATGGGTCGCCTTCGCGATTTTGAATATACGTTTTGGGCGCCATGCCCACACGGATGGGCTCACATAATGGACGGTTTTAATACCGCGCGCTTTGAGTTTAAGCTCGAGGCCTATATTAAAATCCGGTGCATCTATGCCAATAAAACAATCGGGCTTAAGCGCGGTGATCTCTTTAATCAAGGATGACCGCACTTTTAATAAGCGAGGTAGACGGGATAACACTTCAACGATTCCCATCACTGCGAGTTCTTCCATCGCAAACAGGGATTTGAAGCCGAGGGCTTCCATGCGGGGTCCACCGATACCGACAAAGCGCGCATCGGGATGGGTCTTTTGCAGCGCAGCCATTAAACCTGCACCTAAAATATCGCCTGAGAGTTCTCCGGCAACCATGGCAAACACTAATGGAGTTTTATTGCTCATAAACCAATCACGTCTCATGAATTAATGGCATTGGATGAAGAGGTAAACCGCACCTAAAATGCATCGTTCCAAGCCTACACTTATGTTAAGTTAATGATTCAATTAATGACTAAGCTCATTTATGGTCGAATGCATTGATGAATAAACGCATTTTTAACGACTACGTCTACCACAAAAAAGGCTTAAACCAATAATACAAAAGGGCATAAAAATGCCCTTTTGTTGTCATGTGGTCATCAAGTTAGCGAATAATGCCGCGACTCGATGACTTTACAAACTCAAGCAGTAATTTGACTTGCTCATCGCTCTGCGCATCTTCAGCTAATGCTTCAATCGCTTCTTCTACCGTTAAACTACTTCGGTATAACGTTTTATAAGCACGACGCACGGCTAACTGGCTTTCTTTAGAAAAACCGCGACGCTTCATACCCTCGCTGTTTAAGCCGCGAGGCACCGTCGGTTGACCCGCTGCCATCACAAAGGGAGGCACATCCTGCAAAACTAAAGAACAACCAGCAGTAAACGCATGGGCACCAATATGCACAAACTGATGCACGCCTGTCATACCGCCTAAAATCGCCCAGTCACCGACGTGCACGTGACCTGCAATAGATGCGTTATTCGCCATGATGACATTATCGCCGACCACACAGTCATGGGCGATATGCACATAGTTCATAAACAGGTTATTCGACCCAATACGGGTTTCACTGTTATCTTGAACTGTACCGCGGTGAATGGTCACGTTTTCACGGATGACGTTATTGTCACCAATGATCAGTCGTGTCGGCTCGCCAGCGTACTTTTTGTCTTGGCATTCTTCACCAACGGAGGCGAATTGAAAAATACGATTCCCTTTGCCGATAATCGTTGGACCTTTGACCACCACATGGGAACTCAACCAACAATCATCACCAATTTCGACGCCCGCACCGATATAGGTCCAAGGGCCAATAGTGACGTTATTGCCAATTTTTGCATCGGGATGCACAAACGCTAATGTATCTATCACTGACTAATCTCTCTGCGGGCACACATGATTTCAGCGGAACAAACCACTTCACCATCCACTTTGGCCTCACCGTAGAAAACGCCAATCCCGCGGCGCTCTTTAATCATTTTGACATCAAAATGAATTTGATCTCCTGGCTCAACCACACGTCTAAAACGCGCATTATCGATACCAGCAAAGTAATACAACACACCTGGTGGTGGTACATCACTACTCATCGTTTTAAAGGCTAACAGGCCAGTTGCCTGTGCCATCGCTTCTAAAATAAGCACACCTGGCATCACAGGTTGTATCGGGAAATGTCCCTGAAAAAATGGCTCATTTATTGAAACGTTTTTGATCGCCTGCAGACTAACACCAGGAGTGTAATCAAGCACACGATCGATCAATAGGAATGGATATCTATGGGGTAGATATTTAAGTATTTCTTTAATATCCATAGTGTTCATTTGATTAGACACGAACCGAGTTCCTCAAATTGCCTTGGGGCAATTAATCTGGTGTTTTTAAATTTTTTTCCAACGTTTTAACACGCTGGAACAGTTCATCTAACTGACGGAAACGAACTGTATTTTTACGCCAAAGTTTATTGTCCATTGCCACGGTGGCTGAAGAGTATAAACCAGGCTCACGCATATTAGTGGTGATATTGGTAGCACCAGACACATGCACACCATCGGCAATGCTCAAATGACCTGCGATGGCACAGCTACCGCCAATAATACAATATTTACCAATAGTGACACTGCCAGCAACAGTAGTACTGCCTGCAATAGCAGTATTTTCGCCGATTATATCGTTATGGGCAATTTGTACTTGGTTATCAATAATCACACCGTCGTGGATCTCTGTATGGCCTAATGCCCCACGATCTACCGTTGAATTAGCACCAATCTCAACCCGATCGCCAATACGCACGCCACCTGTCTGCGGAATTTTAATCCACTGACCACGTTCGTTAGCATAACCAAAACCATCTGAGCCTAATACGGCACCCGAATGGATAATACAATCCTGTCCTAAATGCACATCGTGATAGACGGTGACATTAGCCCACAAACGTGTTTTTGAGCCAATAACCACATCTTGTCCCAGCACAACACCGGCACCAATCTGCACATTTTCACCTAAAATGACGTTCGCACCAATCACAGCATTCGCGCCAATAGCGACACCTTCCCCTAAATGAGCTGAAGGATCAATTTGTGCCGAAGGATGGATACCCACCGCCGCTTTGGGTGTAGTGTCCAAATACTGAGCAACACGAGCAAAACCGACATATGGATCTTTTACAATTAACGCAGTACCTTGATAATCCTGCGCATCTTTAGCTGACAATAACACCGCACTCGCTTGAGTTGCCTCAAGCTGAGAGCGGTATTTACTGTTGGCTAAAAAAGAGATCTGACCCGCCTTGGCATTTTCTAAGGTCGCCACACTATTAATAATTAGCGTTTCGTCGCCTTGGATATCACCGTCTAATAACAGGCATAGCTCTTTTAAAGTCACACTATTCATCTATTACTTGCCTTTGCTTAAGGCTTCAACCACTTTGCCACTGATGTCAGCGTTAGGCTTAACATAAATGACAGCACCACGTTGTAATACCAAATCATATTGGTCTTTTTCAGCGATAGTGTTGATGGCTTTTTGCACTTTAACTAACAGTTTATTTTGCTCTTCACCTTGGCGACGACGTAGGTCTTCATCCAATGCTTTGCCTTTTAACTGATATTCAGATTTTAGCGATTCCATTTTACGAACCAGCTCAGTTTTTTGTGCATCGTTCATTAATGCACCATCACGTTGCTGCTTCTCCATCAGAGAACGCATTTCTTCTTGCATTTTTTGGACATCAGCTACGCGATCACCAAACTCTTTCTTCAGAGATTGGGAGATCTGTTCACGTTGTGGGAGCTGTTCAAACACAGCGCCCATATCCACTACGGCAATTTTCTCAGCATGTGCCACTAACGGCGCGCCTAACAAAACTAACGTCATCAGCGCGCAATTTACCATCTTGTTCAAAATAAACTCCTTGTTACCTTGTTATTGTCAGCAAAACTTGCCGAGTGTATGCCTTTTAAAAAGTTTTGCCAATATTGAAAGAGAAGATCTCCGTTTGGTCACCTTCATATTCTTTAAGCGGCCACGCCAAGCTGAACACCATAGGTCCCATAGGTGATAACCATTGCACACTCAGGCCCCAAGAGGCGCGCAGGCGTGCTGGATCACTAAAGTCCTGTAACTTAGCAAACTCTTCCGCAGGCAAACTATTTCGATAAAAATCATAATCAAACTCAGTATCCCAGACGTTACCCGCATCGACGAAGAAGCTAGTACGAACTGAGTTAGTGTAAGCCTCATCCAAGAATGGGGTTGGTACAATCAACTCCATACTTGCCGTTGCAAGGGCATTACCACCGATAGAGCGGCCAGAACTGACTTGAATGCTATCTGGATCCGGTTGAGGGAAGTTACAACCATCACCCGATGGATCCAAGCAAGGTTCGCTACCACTATACATATAGAAGGAGCGAGGACCGACCGAGTTTGACTTAAAGCCACGTAGCGAGCTACTACCACCTGAGTAATAGTTTTCCCAGAAAGGTAAAATTTGGTCATTATCATTAAATTGACCATAACCGTTACCATAACCTAATCGACCACGGGCCAAGAGCACAACGCTCTGACTGCGGTTAACAGGAAAATAGAAGTTAGTGTCAAAGTCTGTCTTAAAATACTGTAAATCAGACCCTGGCGAAGTCATTTTGCCATTCAGACGCTGGGACGAGCCATCTGTTGGGAAAGTGCCACGGTTCAAGGTACTACGATACCAGCCTAGGCTGAGTTCGAAGTTATCAAAACTTAAGTCGGCATTCGGATCATCATCACGATAGATGTTATAGAAACGACGTGCCTGCTCATAGGCAGAAATTTCAGAAATCGTGTTGTGTCGATAGCCAATACCACCATTGATACGGTTGTATTCGTTAATCGGGAAACCCGAGTTAAGCGCCACACCATACGAACTGTTTTTATAGCGTTCTAAGTTAGCTTCATTGGCGTCAAACTCACTCCAATAAACGCTCCCGCCTAAACTCACACCGTCTTTTGTCCAGTACGGATCGGTATAGGATAAGTTAACGTTTTTAGAGTACTTGTTTGTACTCAAGCTAATACCCGCTTGATTACCTGTACCTAAGAAGTTGTTTTGCTGTACGCCAAACTGCAAGCTCAGACCTGATTCAGTACCATAACCGACACCCGCGTTAAATGAGCCCGATGGCTGCTCTTTCACTTTAACCGCAACATCAACTAAGTCATCGGTACCTGGCACTTGTACAGTTTCAGTGTCAACGGTTTCGAAGAAGCCCAAACGGTTCAGACGCGCTTTAGACTGCTCAACTTGCGCAGAGTTTAACCAAGCCCCTTCCATCTGACGCAGCTCACGGCGCATCACTTCATCTTTAGTCACTGTATTACCAGTGAAGTTAATTGCCCGTACGTAAACACGTTTACCCGGTTTGATATTGATGTTTAAGGTGACTTCTTTAGTCTTATCATCAATTTCAGGGTAGGTTTTCACTTCAGGGTAAGCATAACCGAAGCGGCCTAAATATTTGCTGTACATTTCTTCGGTGAAAGTTACATCACCGCCGTTGTACATATCACCTGCTTTGATCGGCAGAATTGATTTCATCAACTCTTCACGGCCCATCAAATCGCCCGTCAAATTCACGTCTTTAACTTTATATTTCTCACCTTCTTCAACGTTAATGGTGATATATAAACCTTTACGGTCAGGCGTCATGGCCACTTGAGTTGAAGTCACTTCGAAGCGGATATAACCTTTATTGTGATAGTAAGTTTTGATGGTCTCGAGATCAGCCTGCAGTTTTTGCTTCTGATAACGACGCTCACCAAACAGATCCCACCAAGCCACATAATCTTTAAGTTCCAACATGCCGATCAGTTCAGCATCGGTGAACTCTTTGTTACCGACCACGTTAATTTGGCGGATTTCGGCCGCTAAACCTTCGGTAAACTTAAATTTCAGCTCAACCCGATTACGGGGTAAGTTAATCACTTGGGCTTCCACTTTCGCGCCGTATTTACCCACGCCGTAGTAGAAATCCTGCAGACCCTTTTCAATACCGGTCAACATAGTGCGATCGAGGGACTCACCGACTTTAACGCCAGAACCGTCCAGACTTTCCTGTAACTGTTCGTCTTTAATGTCTTTGTTGCCATCGAATGTCACGGCACTAATAGTTGGACGTTCAGTGACTTTCACCACTAATACGCCGCCATCTCGGCTCACGGAGACATTTTCAAAGTTAGTCGATGCATACAAGCTTTTAATCGCTTGCTGGATTCTTAACTGATCAACAGTGTCACCTACTTTTACTGGTAAGCTTAACAAGGCAGCACCGAGTGCAACTCGTTGCAAACCTTCAACTTGGATGTCGGTCACTTCAAACGGTTGGAAAGTATCAGCCAACACAGTCCCTGAAAACGACGCACCGACGAATAACATCGAGGCAAAAAGTTTATTCAATCTCATAGAGCACTTCTAATTATTAGTCTGTCCTTGCTCAGAGTCGGGCAAAATCATTGAAAAGCGCAACGCTCATCAACATCAGCAGTATTGCTGCCCCAAATCTGAATCCTATTTCCTGCACCTTTTCAGGTACAGGTTTACCAGTTATTACTTCAATAAAGTAATACAGCAGGTGTCCCCCATCGAGCACAGGTAAAGGCAGCAAGTTAATGATGCCTAAATTGACGCTGATGAGCGCGAGGAACCCGAGAAAATAGACCAAGCCATAGTTTGCACTACTGCCCGCACCCTGTGCGATCGAAATGGGTCCACTCAGGTTTTTCACCGACACATCGCCGGTAAATAATTTGCCAATCATCTTAAAGCTCACAGCAACAAGTTGCCATGTTTTATCCGCTGCTATGCCGAAAGAATCGATTGGTCCATATTCAAGTTGTAAACGCATATTGTCTGGCCATTGTGCTTGGGTCGGGCTCAGCCCGAGCATACCTATCTCTTGGCCATCGGCATTTTTACTGCTTAAGGGTGTCACTGCCACATTAAACTGTTCGCCATTGCGACGCACAGTTAAACTCACAGGCACATTGGCAGAATGTTGAATAATGTCAACAAAAGCCTGCCAATCGGTATAATTTTTACCATTTATTGCGACTAAGGTGTCACCGACTTTTAGCTCACTATTCGCAGCGGCACTGTCAGGACTAATCGCAGCAATGGTGGGGACGATTTCGGGACGATAAATCCCTAACCCTAATGCCGTAATCGGGGATTCTTTTTCAGGATCAAAACGCCAATTACGCGTATCTAAGGTATAAGACCGCGCACTAGAGTCTAAACCTTGCAAACCATTCAATGGCGTTAGCGATACACTCAGACTTTCATCACCTATGTGGCCGACTAAAGCTAAATTCACTTCTTCCCAGTTACGCACTGCCTGACCGGAAATGGCCGTTATTTGCATTGGCTCTGTGATTTGAATTTGCGCAGCAGCAGTTCCGGGTGTCGTCGAGGTGATCACAGGCTTAAGTGCTGGCACACCAATCAGATACATAAAATACAGAGCAACGATGGCAAAAATAAAGTTAGCAATTGGACCTGCGGCCACAATCGCAATACGTTGCCATACGGTTTTACGATTGAACGCTTGATCTTTTAATTCATCGGGAACGTCTTCAACACGCTCATCGAGCATTTTGACATAGCCACCAAGGGGGATCATGGCTAACACATATTCAGTGCCGTCTTTACCAACACGGCGCCAAATAGCTTTACCAAAACCAATGGAGAAACGTTCGACTTTCACGCCACAACGTCGTGCGATATAGAAATGGCCGTATTCGTGGGCAGTAATTAACAGACCCAGTGCAACGATGAAAGAACCTAAGTTCCATAAAAAATCTAACATCCCACTCCTTACGTTATAAATTTAATCACTCAGCTATTGCTAAGCGATGCTTGCTAATGTCTCACACGCATAGACGCGGGTTTGCGCATCTAAGGCTAAAATATCTTCTATGCTGCCCATAGGACGTTTAGGCACAGTGACTAAACAAGCCTCATTCACTTTTGCAATTTGCGTAAAACCAATTTGCCCCTGCAAGAATGCTTCAACAGCGACCTCATTGGCAGCATTTAATACGGTTGTTGCCTCTTGGCCTTGGGCACACGCCTCCATAGCCAAAGCCAAACAGGGGAAACGTTCAAAATCAGGTTCATAAAAGCTTAACTGTCCGACTTTGAAAAAATCTAAAGGTTCAACGCCCGAATGAATTCTTTGCGGATAAGCCATGCAATGGGCAATCGGTGTGCGCATATCAGGGTTACCCATTTGGGCGATAACCGAACCATCACGGTACTGCACCATAGAGTGGATCACGCTTTGCGGATGAATAACCACTTTAAGTTGCTCAGCCTGAGTATTAAACAACCACCGCGCCTCAATGAACTCTAAACCCTTATTCATCATAGTGGCGGAGTCAACAGAGATTTTAGGTCCCATGGACCAATTAGGGTGTTTACAGGCTTGGGCAGGCGTCATGCCCGCAAGTGTCGCAAGATCCGACCGCAGGAAAGGTCCGCCAGAACCAGTTAACAAAATATGGGATATACCCGACGCAGCTAAATCGCAACGGCCGAGGTTAGCCTGCACTTCTAGGGGTAAACATTGAAAGATAGCATTATGCTCACTGTCCACGGGCAATAGCACAGCACCAGAGCGCTTAGTCGCCTCAATAAACAACTCACCCGACATGACTAAAGCTTCTTTATTGGCCAGTAATACTCGCTTTCCCGCCTTCACGGCTTCAAGGGTTGGTACTAGCCCTGCCGCCCCGACAATCGCTGCCATTACGGTATCCACTTCGGCAGCCGTCACTAAACCGAGTAAATCGTTTATGCCAGTAGTCACTTGGATATTGAGCGCAGCGGGTAAAACGGCGCGTAACTGTTTCGCAGCCGCTTCATCCACCATGTGCGCGACTTTCGGTTTATGGGCTACACACAAAGCCAGCATCTTATCAACGCTCGCATTGGCCACCAATCCATAGATGCTATAAGCCAATGGATTAGCCGAAATCACGCTTAAGGTACTAGCACCAATTGAACCGGTAGCACCCAAAATCACCATATTTTGCATAGCGTTACATCCAGAATGCAATGTAGATCAGGGTAAACACCGGCAAGGCTGCAGTCAGGCTGTCGATGCGGTCGAGCACGCCACCGTGACCGGGCAAAATAGTGCCAGAATCTTTAATACAGGCCGCACGCTTAAACATACTCTCAGATAAATCGCCCAGCGCTGACACTAAAGCAACAAATAAGGTCACGGCCACAACTAAACCCAGTTCTTGCTCTGGCGAATAATACATAACACCTGCAACCACGAGCATAGTCGTCACTAAACCACCGAGTAGGCCTTCCAAGGTTTTAGCAGGGCTCACTGCAGGCATCAGTTTCGTTTTACCTATCGCTTTACCGACGAAGTAAGCCCCAGAATCAGCGGCCCACACAATCAACATCACTAACAGTACTAACACTGGGCCGTAATAAGGAGAAGTTTGTGAGCTAATGGATTTGAGCGCGATAAGAGCAACAAAGCAAGGCACTAAGGTTAACTGTCCAAACATGGACTTAAACATAGGATTCTTTTGCCAGAACTTAGCGCTTTTAGGATAAGTTATCACTAATAATAGTGATGCTAACCACCAGAATGCACCAATATAGAGAATGGCCAAATAGATAGGATGTAACTGATGGCTTAACCAAACTGCATCAATTGGCACAATCAGATTAATTGCCACCAATAGGATGCCGACTGTGAAGGTAAAGCTCCACTGAGTGACATCACACTGATTATCGATAATTCTTCCCCATTCCTTTGCTGCAATAAGGAAGACGGCAACTAAGGCCCAGGCGAAGTAGCTGGCAGGGAGCAAAAATATCGCCCCTAAAACTAATGGAACTAACCAAGTTGCTGTTATTATTCGTTGTTTTAGCAAAAAAAATCCCTCATGAGGTTTTACAATGCACGCATCTCATCAATCTGACTTCCAGTCAGACCAAAACGGCGCTGGCGACTTGCAAAAATGGCTATCGCTTCATGAAAAGCCTGTTCATCGAAATCAGGCCAAAGGGTGTCGGTAAACACCAATTCTGCATAGGCCGCCTGCCACAGCACAAAATTGCTGATGCGACAGTCCCCGCCCGTGCGGATCATTAAATCAACTTCACTCTGATTTTGCATGCACAAATGTGCACTTAAGGCTTCTTCGGTGAACTGACTGCTGGTCATTTCGCCAGTTTCGACCTTTTCCGCTAATTTTTGTGCTGCTTGAAGTATGTCCCAACGGCCACCATAGTTAGCCGCAACATTCAGAACCAAGCCAGTATTGCGAGATGTCTTCTCTTGAGCAGCAGCAATTTGCTTCTGTAATCGCGCCGAAAAGCGGCTGATATCGCCAATAATGTTGAGCTTAACCTGATTCTTATCCAGCAATTTAATTTCGCGCTGTAATACAGTAAAAAACAACTCCATCAGCAAGCTGACTTCTTTATCGGGTCTACGCCAATTCTCGCTAGAAAATGCGAATAAGGTTAGCGATTCAATCCCTAATTGGCTTGCCGTGCTTACGGCTCTTCTAACGGCCTTAACACCAGCCTTATGTCCCATCACTCGTGGTTTACCTTGGGTTTGTGCCCAACGCCCATTGCCATCCATGATAATAGCAACATGCTTAGGTAACGACTGTTTCACGAGTTCGGGTAATTGTCCCGGCAAGGTCGTTTGAGTGTATAAATCACTCTCACTCGTCCTAGGGTGCGGATCAAGTTCCACTGTGGATGACATCTAATACAGCCCTTTAAAATAGACAAACGCCGTGTAGTATACCCCTACACGGCGCATCAACTCTAGCTTATCGAACTGAGATTAGACTTCCATCAACTCAATTTCTTTGGCCGCTAAAATCTCATCGACCTTTTTAATGTGAGCATCGGTGAACTTTTGCACTTCTTCTTCACTGCGACGCACATCATCTTCAGTACAAGCTTTAGCTTTTTCAAGCTTTTTCACTTCAGAAATCGCATCACGACGCACGTTACGGATAGCAATACGACCGTTTTCAGCTTCGTTACGCACCACTTTGATGAAGTCTTTACGACGTTCTTCAGTCAACGCGGGTAATGGAATACGTAATGTCGCGCCAGCTGACATAGGGTTCAGACCTAAATCAGAGCTCATAATAGCCTTTTCAACGGCTTGGATAGCACTACGGTCAAACACAGTCACAGACAGAGTGCGTGAATCTTCAACGCCCACGTTAGCCACTTGGTTTAGTGGCGTCATAGTGCCGTAGTAAGAGACTTGAATGGAATCCAGCAGGCTTGGGTGGGCACGACCGGTACGCACTTTTGCCATTTGGTTTTTAGTCGCGTCAACGCATTTACCCATACGCTCTTGCGCATCTTTCTTAATGTTCTCAATCACGTTAAATGTCCTTCTTGGTCATTAAATAACTTTTTTCGCTCTGATCAGCGTGCCTTCTTCTTCACCCATGATAACGCGGCGTAGAGCGCCGGGCTTGTTCATGTTGAAGACTAAAATAGGCATGTCGTGATCACGCGCCATAGTAAAGGCGGCTAAGTCCATTACTTTTAATTCTTTTTCCAGAATTTCCGCATAAGTCACTTCATCATACTTAACGGCATCAGGGTTCTTCATTGGGTCTTCGGAGTATACACCATCGACTTTAGTGCCTTTCAATACGACTTCAGCTTCGATTTCAATGCCGCGTAAACAGGCCGCAGAATCGGTCGTGCAGAAAGGATTACCTGTACCGGCAGCAAAAATAACCACTCGGCCAGATTTTAGCAAGCTGATAGCTTCAGCCCAATTGTAATCATCACACACACCCTTTAACGGGATAGCTGACATCAGACGAGCATTAACATAGGCACGGTGCAGGGCGTCTCGCATTGCCAAGCCGTTCATAACCGTTGCCAGCATACCCATGTGATCGCCCACCACACGGTTCATGCCTGCTTTTGCTAGGCCTTCACCGCGAAACAGATTACCACCACCAATAACCACACCCACCTGAATACCCAGCTCAACCAGCTCTTTCACTTCCTGAGCCATGCGATCTAATACTTTAGGGTCGATGCCGAAGCCTTCGTCGCCCATCAGTGCTTCGCCACTTAATTTAAGAAGAATGCGTCTAAATGCGGGTTTTGGATTGGTGCTCATAATTTTTATCCTGGTCATAACAAGACCGCAGCTATTGCCGCGGTCTTGGGGGTATTTAGCGTTGGCGATTAAGCCTTTTTAGAAGCAGCGATTTGAGCAGCAACTTCAGCCGCGAAATCTTCTTCTTTCTTCTCAATACCTTCACCCACTTCTAAACGAATGAAGTTAGTGACTTTAGCGCCTTTCTCTTTCAGAATTTCGCCAACAGTTTTCTTTGGTTCCATGATGTAAGCTTGACCAGTCAGAGAGATCTCACCGGTGAACTTCTTCATACGACCAAGAACCATCTTCTCAGCGATCTCTGCCGATTTGCCTTCGTTCATTGACATTTCGATTTGCAGAGCTTGTTCTCTTGCAACGATTTCTGCAGGAACATCTTCTGGGTTCACGTATTCAGGCTTAGAAGCAGCAACGTGCATTGCGATGTGCTTTAAGGTTTCTTCGTCAGCTTCACCGGCAACAACAACGCCAATGCGCTCACCGTGACGGTATGAAGATAGGTTTGCACCATCGATGTACTCAACACGACGAATGTTGATGTTTTCACCGATTTTAGTTACCAATGCAACGCGTGCATCTTCGAACTGTGCTTTTAAATCTTCAAGAGTCACTTTAGATGCAGCAGCGGCATCTAATACTGCGTTCGCGAATGCTAAGAAGTTTGAATCTTTAGCAACGAAGTCAGTTTGACAGTTAACTTCTAATAGCGCAGCGAAACCTTCGCCATTCTTGATCAGAATTGTACCGTCAGCAGCGATGTTACCCGCTTTTTTAGCCGCTTTAGCAGCGCCAGACTTACGCATGTTGTCAATTGCTAACTCCATGTCGCCGTTAGCTTCTGTCAGAGCGTTTTTACAATCCATCATGCCTGCGCCAGTACGGTCGCGCAGTTCTTTAACTTGGGCAGCAGTAATTGCCATTGTTAAATCCTCTATAAAAAATCGACTAATTTGCAGATATAAAACAGGGGCCGAATGGCCCCTGTTAACCAATCAAAAATCTTGGTTAATAAGGGTGATGATAATCATCCCGCCTTATTATTATTCGGCTTCTACGAAACCGTCTTGCTCAGCTTGAACAGCCAAATCTTGACCACGGCCAGCTTTTGCAGCAGCAGCAACAGAAGAAGTGTACAGGCGGATAGCACGCATAGCGTCGTCGTTACCAGGAACGATGTAGTTAACACCATCTGGCGCAGAGTTAGTATCAACAACTGCAACAACAGGGATACCCAGGTTGTTAGCTTCTTTAATAGCGATATGCTCATGGTCAGCACCAATGACGAATAATACGTCTGGCAGGCCGCCCATGTTTTTAATACCACCTAAAGATTTTTCCAGCTTTTCAAGCTCACGAGTACGCATCAGCGCTTCTTTCTTGGTCAGCTTGTCGAAAGTACCGTCTACTGATTGGCTTTCCAGTTCTTTCAGACGTTTGATTGACTGACGAACGGTTTTCCAGTTAGTCAGCATACCGCCTAACCAGCGGTGATCAACATAGTACTGGTCACAAGACAGAGCAGCTTCTTTGATCGCTTCGCCAGCAGCACGTTTAGTACCAACGAATAATACTTTACCTTTCTTTGAAGCTACGTTGCTGATGAAAGCTAGCGCTTCATTGAACATTGGCACAGTATGCTCAAGGTTAATGATGTGAACACCGTTGCGAGCACCGAAAATGAATGGCTTCATTTTTGGGTTCCAGTAACGGGTTTGGTGACCGAAGTGGACACCGGCCTGAAGCATATCGCGCATTGAAACTGTAGTCATTTCTATTACCTTAAAATTTAGGGGGTTAGACCTCCACGTATCCCATGTCTTCGACCCCTTATATAACAACTGAGGGCACCCCGAAGAATGTGTCGACACGTGTGTGATTTAGTATTTAGACAAATAGCCATGTATAATGGCCGCCATCTTTAGTCTTGCAAGTATCAAAGCAGCGCAAAAGCTGGCTTGGGCAATTCATCAAGACTTAAACATAACGGCGCGCTTTATACCATAAATAGCCCTAAAGCACAAATTTTTGCATTAGGTTGCGTGGCCAACAGACATTAAAGACACAAGAGAAAACGCAATGAGTATAGTCATCAAGACCGCTGAAGAAATTGAAAAAATGCGTGCTGCGGGCAAACTAGCCGCACAGGTATTAGAAATGATCGCGCCGCATGTTAAACCGGGCGTGACCACCAATGAGCTCAATGACCTCTGCGCCAAATATACCGAAGAGCAAGGTGCAATTTCGGCGCCGCTTAACTACCATGGTTTTCCCAAATCCATTTGTACTTCTGTAAACCATGTGATTTGCCACGGCATTCCAAACGACAACCCACCATTGAAAGAAGGCGATATCCTCAATATCGACATCACAGTGATTAAAGACGGTTATCACGGCGATACCTCGATGATGTTTTTAATCGGTGAAGTGAGTGCGAAGGACAAACGTCTGTGCCGCATCGCGCAAGAAAGCCTGTATTTAGCTATTCGTAAGGTTCGTCCAGGTTTAAAACTGGGTGAAATCGGCAATACTATCGAAAAATTCATCAAAGCAAGTAAAACAGGCCTTGAGAAATATTCCATCGTGCAAGATTATTGTGGCCACGGTATTGGCTCGGGTTTCCATGAGGAACCTCAGGTTATGCATTACCGTAACGGCGATAACACAGTATTACGCCCAGGCATGTGTTTCACCATTGAACCTATGATCAATGCTGGTCGCCACACGACCATACTCGATCGCGATGATAAGTGGACGGTAACGACCTCCGATGGTAAAAATTCAGCCCAGTGGGAACATACCTTACTGGTGACTGAAAAAGGGGTTGAAGTACTTACCCTGCGTGAGGATGAGGATTTCCCACGTATTATCAATCACGAGCGATAGGCCACACTAACAAACATAAAAACAAGGGACTCGATGAATATAGCTCTGCTCGCTAAACAATCATTAATCGAACAGAATCAGATTCTTTTGGCCAGTTTTAAGGCTAAAACCCCGATTGAAGAGCTCGTCACGCAGCGCTGTCAATTTGTCGATGCCCTTGTCAAGCAAGCTTGGGAACAGCACGGTCTAAGGGAATATGATATTGCCTTGATTGCCGTGGGCGGCTATGGCCGTGGGGAGCTGCATCCCCACTCAGATGTCGACTTGCTGTTCCTGTTTAATGATATTTTGTCACCCGCCGCCGAAGCGGCACTCAGTCAGTTTATTGCCTTTCTGTGGGATGCCAATCTGGAAATCGGCCACAGTGTCCGTACGTTAAACGACACGATTATCCTCGGCCGTGAAGACATCACCATAGCCACCAATCTGTTAGAGGCACGGTTGCTCGAAGGGCCCGAATTTTTATTCGATCAACTTTATGATGCGATTCGTCAGAGTGACTTTTGGACTTCAAGCGATTTTTTTATCGCAAAACGGGATGAGCAAAATGCCCGCCATGCCAGAGCCAGTGCCTTCGATTTAGAACCCAATATCAAGAGTTGTCCCGGTGGTCTTAGGGATATTCAAACCATTGCTTGGGTGGCCATGCGCCATTTTGGCGCCGCTCGCCTCGAAGAATTAGTCCAATACGACTTTTTAGAGCCTGGTGAACTAGAAGAGCTGCTCGAATGTCAGCACTTTTTGTGGAAATTACGCTTTGCCCTGCACATGGTGGTCGGTCGCGATGAAAATCGCTTACTCTTTGATGTACAGCGCCAAGTTGCCGAGCTTATGGGCTATGAAGACGCCACCCAGCTTGCTGTTGAGCAAATGATGAAACGTTACTATCGCACGGTACGCCGAGTGATGGAGCTAAACGAAATGTTGCTGCAGCTGTTTAAACGGGCAACACTGGGCCACACAAAAGCTTTAGAAATTCAATCGATAGATAAACACTACCAGCGCCGCGGCACCTTTATTGAAGCGCTAAGCGATGATCAGTTCGATAGCGGCGAAGAAATTGTCCGGCTGTTTTTGTTGGTCGCTAAAAACTCCAACATCAAAGGTATTTACGCACCAACGCTGCGTTCGCTGCGCCGAGCAAGACGCGCACAATCTCAAGCCTTACAAGAAAACCCGCTTTGTCGCCAAGCCTTTATGGAAATTCTGCGCCACCCTCGCGGCATTGTTGCTTTGTCTTTAATGCATAAACACGGTGTGTTGTCAGCCTATTTACCCGCATGGCGAAATATTGAAGGCCAGATGCAGTTCGACCTGTTTCACGCCTATACGGTCGATGAACACACCCACAGATTACTGCTTAATATCGAGCGTTTTTCCCAAGCCGAACAAAAAGAAGAATTTCCCTTAGGCTCGATTCTGATCAACCAACTGCCTAAAAAAGGTTTACTCGTATTAGGCGCTATCTTCCACGATATCGCCAAAGGCCGCGGTGGCGATCACAGTAAACTGGGCTCAAGCGATGCCCTCGCCTTTTGTAAGCTGCACGGGTTAAACGATCACGATGGCCGTCTAGTCGCTTGGCTGGTTGAAAATCATCTGGTGATGTCTGTCACCGCCCAGCGCCGCGATATTTCCGATCCCGATGTGGTGGCCGACTTTGCCAATAAAGTCCGCGATGCCGTGCATTTAAGTTATCTGTACTGCTTAACCGTCGCCGATATCTGTGCCACCAACGAAAAAACCTGGAACAACTGGAAAGGCTCACTGCTGCGCGATTTGTACTTTTCGACCCAAAGAGTGCTCGCCCGCGGTAAAGAAAAACCCGTCGATATTCGTGCCAGAGTGCGTGAATACCAAGCAAAGGCGAAAAAAGAACTGCTGCGCCGCGGATTGAAAGAGAAAGATCTCGATGCCCTGTGGCAACGTTTTAAGGCAGATTACTTTTTACGCCACCAGCCAAATCAAGTCGCGTGGCACGCCGAAGCGATTTTAAAGCACAAACAACAGGATGAGCCCTTAGTCTTAGTGTCCAAACACACCACCCGTGGTGGTACTGAGCTATTTGTCTATTGCCAAGACAGACCTAAATTGTTCGCAACTGTGATGGCGGTACTCGACAATAAAAATATCAACGTCCATGATGCCAACATCATGACGTCAAAAGATAATTATGCTCTCGATACCTTTGTGATCTTAGAGCAGGATGGTGAGCCCGTTAGCCAGCTTTCACGCATTCAAAGTATCCGTAAAGCGCTTGAGAAAGCCCTGTCGAGCGACAGTCCAAAACTGCCGCGCTTTAGAAAACTATCGCGCAAGATGAAACCTTTTAATGTGCCGACACAAGTGAGTTTCCTCGAAAGCAGTCGTCATGGTACAAGTATGATGGAGCTTATCGCCTTAGATTCGCCAGGATTACTGGCAAAAGTTGGGGATATCTTTTACCGTTGCAACACAACATTACTCGCGGCCAAAATCACCACCATTGGTGAGCGAGCCGAAGACTTTTTTATGCTGCAGACCAATGACGGCTTGCAACTTAACGAAAACCAAGAGAATACCCTCAGGGACGCTTTAATCAGTGCCCTGAGTGCAAAGAATATCGAATCAGTTAATTAACGAGACCAGTGGGAGAAGTAAATGGAGGCTTTACGCCAACGTATTGAGGCGGCTTTTGAAGCACGCGCCGACATCACACCAAGCACAGTTGACGCAGGTGTGCGCAGCGATGTGCAAAATGTCATCAATATGCTCGATAAAGGTGAAGTCCGTGTCGCCGAGAAAATCGACGGACAATGGCACGTACACCAGTGGCTGAAAAAGGCGGTATTACTGTCCTTCCGTATTTTCGATAACGTGGTTATCGATGGCGCCGAAACCAAATACTTCGATAAAGTGCCGTTAAAATTTGCCGAATATGATGAAGCTCGCTTTAAAGCGGAAGCCATTCGCGTGGTGCCTTCGGCTACAGTGCGTAAAGGCTCATTCATAGGTAAAAATACCGTGTTGATGCCATCTTATGTGAACTTAGGTGCTTATGTTGATGAAGGCACTATGGTTGATACTTGGGCGACCGTTGGCTCATGTGCACAAATCGGTAAAAATGTGCATTTATCTGGCGGCGTAGGTATTGGTGGCGTACTTGAGCCATTGCAAGCGGGCCCAACCATCATCGAAGATAACTGCTTTATCGGTGCGCGTTCTGAGATTGTTGAAGGCGTTGTGGTTGAAGAAGGCTCAGTGAT
Source organism: Shewanella sp. S23-S33 (assembly GCF_043359565.1). Taxonomy (NCBI): domain Bacteria; kingdom Pseudomonadati; phylum Pseudomonadota; class Gammaproteobacteria; order Alteromonadales; family Shewanellaceae; genus Shewanella; species Shewanella sp. S23-S33. The sequence continues at coordinate 93,212 of NZ_JBHFFD010000014.1, forward strand.
TTCCATGGGCGTGTATATCGGCCAAAGCACTCGAATTTATGATCGCGAAACCGGCGAAGTGCATTACGGTCGTGTACCAGCAGGCTCTGTTGTCGTTTCTGGCAACCTGCCATCAGCCTGTGGCAAGTACAGCCTCTATGCCGCTATTATCGTTAAGAAAGTCGATGCAAAAACCCGTAGTAAAGTGGGTATCAACGAATTACTGCGTATTGTTGATTAACAGTCACAGCATTCGTTCGATAACATGAGTTCCATAAAAAAGATGCCTAAGGGCATCTTTTTTATTATCAGAACTATTTAACCTACGATTAAGCGATCACTGCCCAGCTTTATAATAACTGTCTAATAAAGCAATTAAATCAAACGCTCTACCTCACGGAATGCATTTCTCGTCATGGCAATGGCCCGCCAGCCGATAATCCCCAATGGCTGCTGCGCTTTGTTCACCACCACAAGATATTCTGAGTCTAGTAAATTCAACTGCAGTAATGCATCTTCCGATGTGGCCACCTCACTGATAATAGGCACTGAATGCTCCATGATCTGATGGGCTTTTTTATGCAGTGATGCCCTATCCAGTTCACGCTCAGCTGCAGCGCCAAGTAATGGGCTAAACCAATGTTCCAGTAAGCGACTCGTGATCACCCCAAGTATCTTATGTTGCTCATCCAATACCACGGCCACCTTAGCATGGGCAGTCGTAAGTAAACGCTTAATATCAACTAACTCATGGTCGAGTGAAATCGTGACTAAAGGTTCAAGCGGCGCAGCGCCGATATGATCGCTAATACTCAACTCTCGATTAATCAAAATCGCTAAACAGGTTTCGACTATCTCAGTGTCAAAAAGTGTCCCTTTACCCGCACGCAATACTTCAGTCATTTTCTCCAGCCCTAACGATGGGCGATAAGGCCTATGGGACAATATCGAATCGGCAACATCGGCGACGGCAATAATTTTCGCCTCATATAAAATCGCCTTATCCTTTAAGCCCGCGGGATAACCTGAGCCATCGAGTCGCTCATGATGCTGTAAAATCATCTCTTTAATGGGCCAAGGAAACTCCACATCCTCAATAATTTCAGCACCATGGAGTGGATGAGTCTGTATTAATGCGTATTCTTCTTTTGAAAGTTTTGACGGTTTTGTCAAGATCTGCGATGGAATCGCTAACTTGCCGATATCATGAACTAAGGCACCAATCTTCAGCCCTTCTAAACGCAGCGGGTCTAAACCTAATTTCTCACCAATCAAATAACTTAATTGCGCCACCGACTTTTGATGCCCTGCGGTATAGGCATCTTTCAGTTCTAATGCCTCAGAAATAGCACTAATAAGCTGGGTTAACGATTGAGATAATTGCTCTTTTTGCGCTTTAATGATTTTGGACTGGCGGGATACCGCGCGCAATGTGCGTGGTAGTTCAATGCTGTGCCATAAAATGCTGGCAAAAGTCAGTAATGATCTCGCATCATTACGACTATAAGGCTCGTTACGGTCGACCACGCACAGCATGCCCACTAAGCGACTGCGAAATAAAATCGGCACCGCCAAGTAACGCCCTCCAAGTAGCAGTTTATCTAAGGGCAAATCCCCTAAGCGCCTTTGGGAGTCGGTTTGATTTTGGATGATCGGCTTATAATCTCGCACACATTCGAGCCATACGCGGCTTTCAAGTTCTGACACTTGGGTATTATCTTCAACAAAATCGGCTTGATTAGCCTCTGCATGGGGATACTCAGAACGCGCAGCAAGTGTGAGTGTTTTTAACTTTTCGTTATGCAACAGAATAAAGCCATATCGACTGCCAGTGAGCGACATAGCCTTAGAAACTGCGACTTTAAATACTTCTTCTTGGGAGGATTTAATCACATCTTCAATGTGTTGCAGCCAAGCATCGCTGGCTTGAATCGCTCGACGATAATCCGAGTGCAACTCCTTCATCTGCGGATCTTCAAAATTGATGTCGGATAGAATCAAGTACCATCCCATTTCAGGCAAAGAATGCAGCGCGAGATGCACACGTATGCCGCGATGATCTTGTAATTGAAAACCTATTTCTTGGCCGCGTCGCCTCACTATATCGGCGCATAGTTCAGCATTAAAAGCACTAAACAATTGGCTAATGGGTTGATTAATGATTTGCGCCGCAGAGCGTTTGCAACGGCTGTAAAAGGCTTGGCTCATCCGTAGCACACAAAACTGCTCATCTAGCTGTGCCCAAGATAAATTCAAACTATCGGGCAAGTCTTTCATTCCAACGATAAGGCTTTGACGAGTTGACATCCAGCACTCCGACCTGTAATTCGAGCATGGGCAATACACTATACCGCTATGTTCACCCCAATGTGAGCACTATAAAATCTCCAATAAACATAATGATAGCTGATTTCATGACAAACGCGGGTTAAAATAAACGCCGCTGAATGTCATGCCATTGCCACGACTCACCTACATCTTAGAAAACGATCGTTTTATTGCCGTACACGACCACTTGTTCGTTGAGCACTAATTGCAGCGCTTTACTCAATACACTCTTTTCAACATCGCGCCCAGCACGTGCCATTTCTAAGGCGCTATAACTGTGGTCGACGGGAATGACGTCTTGTTTAATGATCGGCCCTTCATCGAGGCAATTATTCACAAAATGCGCCGTCGCACCGATAATTTTCACCCCGCGCTCCCAGGCTTGGCGATAGGGTGCTGCACCGATAAAAGCAGGTAAAAAAGAATGATGGATGTTGATGATGCGATTAGGATATTGCGCCACAAAATCAGGCGTTAATACCCGCATATACTTAGCCAAGACTAAATAATCGGGTTCGTATTGAGATACCGCAGCCAACAGTGCTTGCTCGTGTTGAATTCGGTCTAAGCCTTCGTGACTCACCAGATGAAAAGGGATGTTAAACTTCTCTGCCAATTCACGTAGTGCATCATGGTTACCCACCACAGCGGCAATCTCGACACTTAAACCACCGTAATAGGCTTTCATTAACAAATCGCCTAAACAGTGTGCTTCCTTTGTGACTAACACCACAATGCGTTTTTTACCCGCGCTAACTAACGTCATATGATTTTGCGTAGGCAGTACGTCACGCAGATCCTGCAATAACTGTTCGCTGTTAAAAATGCCCTCTAACTCAGTTCGCATAAAGAAACGCCCTTGGGCATTATCCACAAACTCACTGTTTTTAATGATATTCAATTTATGGGTAAAACAAACACTGGTGATTTTAGCGATGAGGCCTTGGGCATCAGCGCAATCCGTCAGTAAGATTTTACGCTCTATGGATGGCGAAGTATTACCGCGAGTTTCAGTCATTTGTTGCAAAGTTGGCTCTCCTATATTGTCCCTACATCGAGTTTGCCATAGCAAATCATGCTGAACAGTATGAAAACCCTATAATGCGAAAATAAAAATGATATTTCAGAGGCTTGAATCAATAAAATGTAAAAATTAAGCAGTTAATTTTGTAAAAACACAATCCTAGCGGCGAGTATCTAAGTAACGCTGCAATACTTTACGTAAGGTTTCGGCCTTAGTGCCGTAAACCACCTGCACACCTTTGCCCATAACGATCACGCCCTTAGCGCCCAACTGACTCAAACGCACCTTATTGACTAACTCGGGCTTGTGTACGCTCAAGCGTAAACGTGTCAAACAAGCATTAAGTTCAACGATATTTTCACGCCCGCCGAGCGCCGCAATAATCGCCCGTAAACTTTCTTTGGGTCCTTTACTGTCGTTATGCTCAAGCCTACCGGGAGTTTTCAAATTAAAGGCTAAAATACTCAGTCTAAACAACAGGTAATATATTATGGCGGTTAAAGGCCCAAGGAAAATAAACCAGCTGGCATTACGGGACAATGGAAATAGCAGCGTAAAGTCCACCAGCCCTTGGGAAAATACTATGCTGTGGTGAATATCCAGCATAATACAGACAAAATAAGCGAGCCCAGTGAGTAAGGCGTGAATAATAAATAGAATCGGCGCCACAAACATAAAAGCAAATTCGATAGGTTCAGTCACCCCAGTTAACCAACTTGCCGCCCCCGCCGAGAGCATAATGCCCGCCACGCGATTCCGCTCAGAGGGATCTGCACAGCGCCACATTGCCAGTGCAGCCGCCGGTAATCCCCACATTTTAATCAGATAACCACCGGCAAGGTTTCCCGCCTGCGGATCGCCCGCTAAATAGCGCGCCACCTCACCACGAACGACTTCATGCCCCAATAACTGATATTGACCCACCTCTAAGTAAAAAGGCGCATTCCAAATATGATGTAAGCCAAGGGGAATAAGTAACCGCTCTAATGCGCCATAAACGCCAAAGGCGATGGCCGGTTTTTGATAAACCGCCCAGTCGGATACGCGCTCAATCAATAAAGCTAATGGTGGCCACACATGGGCGAGTACATAACCTAGGCTCATCGCTAGGGGAATAATAAGTAAAGATGCACTGCGACGGCCCTCGAAGAAAGAGAAAATCGCAGGCAAGCGAATATATTGACTCCAACGGACTGCGAGGCAAGTGATACCACCGAGCATCATGCCACCTGCAATCCCAGTATCTAAGGTATCCATTCCTAATAAAGGTTGGGTTGGAAGTCGATACAAATCGGCCAGTGCGGCTAACGTCGCCGTCATCACCCCATAACCAAACACTGCCGAAAAGGCGGCAATGCCTTGATCGCGACAAAAACCAATAGCGACAGCCACGGCAAATAACATCGGCATAATGGCGAAAATGAGTTTGCCCACCGCCAGCATCAGCACTGTCAGCTCTTCGGGCATAAAAGGAATTGGACTAACGGTTAAGCCGAGCATAACCCCAGCGGCGGGTAAAATGGCAATAGGAATAAGCAGCGCTTGGCTTAAGCGCTGGGCAAATTTAAACCACTGTAGATTGACGAAACTACCTAAGCGACGAGCTCGGTTTTGACGACTTGATTCCAGCGTTTTAGCCATTTTATCGCTTCAACCTCAGGTTCCATGGTTTCACAGGCATCAATTTCAAGTAATTCCACCAACGGCTTAGCGCCAAGTTCACTCAAGAGTGCATTTACAGACTTACCTGCACCGCAGAAAGTCTCATAACTTGAATCACCTAGAGCTATCACACTGTATCTAAGCTCAGGTAAGTAGGGTGCTAGATGTTTAAGATTATGATACCAAGACTGAATATCATCGGGTAAGTCCCCTTGCCCGGTCGTCGAAGTCACCACCACTAACAATTCATCCTGAGGAGGAATAAAGCTTACTACCTCATTAGGTTGCCACAATGTGACATCATAACCTAAAACTTGCATTTCTTTCTCTAGGGTTTCAGCGGCAAATTGTGCACTACCATATACAGTGCCAAACACCAGATTCACCTTTTTCATGATACACTCCACATCGCGTTGCAAACCTTATTAGGCTGACCTTACTTTATTGTTCAGCGTATGAGCAAGCTAAGGCGCAAATTTTTTATAAATCAAGCCATTGAGCGTGAGAAAATATCTAATGCGACAGTCCACCCGCCAAAAACACCTCAAGCAGCACCACAAAACAACCCATATTCGGCGTAAAAACTACTTCCACTCCGCCCAGCAAAATCTCATATCGCCACTTGCACTCACGTCTGGATTCTCAACCTTAGCCGTCATGATGCAAGAGCTGCGGCCACAAACAGCACAAACGCCACAACTCCACGATTAAGCAATCCACCTCGTTTTAAATTCGATGACTTTAGTTTCAATAACAAAGCAAAGTAAATGCACTTAATTTTATTCACGCGGCTAAGTTGATATCACCATATCAAGCATTGGCCGCTTGCTGTTCACGCCTCTTGGGCGATGAATAACTCAGCTTGCTGACTCAAGGTCGCCTCGTCCCAACCTAGCTCGGCAAACACGGTTTCCCACTCAGACTCGAGCTCGGTTTCTATGCTGAGCCGAGTTTGAGTTATTGGGTGTGTAAAGGTGAGTTTTTTTGCGATAAGCCACAGGCGATTAATACCGAAATGCTCACGAAAAAACGCATTTTGCTTACCGTCGCCATGGGTGGTATCACCGACAATAGGGTGACGTAGATGCGCCATATGTCTTCTGAGCTGATGCTTACGCCCCGTTTTAGGGCTCAAACGTACCAGTGCGAAACGGCTAGTGGAATATCGACCTGACGGATACGGAATTTCAGTATTGAGTAATGGCTCATAAGCCGTCACAGCCTCCTGCGCGGCTTTGTTAGGATCGGCATTCTTATCGCCTAATTCATCCAACTCAACCTTAAGCGCATAATCTAAAACACCGCTCTCATGCATATTACCGCGCACTAAAGCCAGATATTGTTTTTCAACCGTATGGGAGGCAAATTGCTCACACAGAGCATTGGCCACTTCACTACTCTTGGCAAACAAGAGCACGCCGGATGTCGGCCTGTCGAGACGATGTACAGGAAACACATGACAGCCCACTAAGTCACGGGTCAGCTGCATGGCAAAAAATCGCTCCCGACGCGCTAAATAACTGCGGTGGACCAATAAGCCTGCGGGTTTATGAATTGCCACTAAGTGCTCATCTTCATAAAGAATTTCAATCTCAGGCGCCTGCTCTTCTGAATCATCCTCTTGGGATACATTCACTGCATTTTCAGGCGTTTCAAGCCAGGTATCATCTTGATTCATTTAACAACATATCCAATTCATTCAATAGGCTAATTAAAGTTTGGCGCGGGGGCATATCCAGCCAAACATGTTCAGCCATAGGGGCAATCGCAATTTGAGTCGGCAATGGCGCCCCCGTTTCGATTAAAGTCTGCATTCTAGGCAGCAAAATAAACTGCAGCCACTGCTCAAGGGGCATAAGATCACAGGCAAAAGGTGCTGTGCTTGCCATTGCAGCGGCAGAAGGCGCTTGCTCAGACCACAACTCGGCCGCTTGCAGCGCGTGGGTAATCTGAGCCAATTTAGCTTGGGTTTGACTGTATAACATAGCTTTCAGATCCATTCTCATATTAGCCCTGTGTGATTCGAAAACTTCCCACAATTCACTGGCCGAATAGGTCGATTAAAGTGCCGCAATCATACCATCCAGACGCACTTCCCCCTATAATGGCGCCAATTTATTGAGCCTCTTTGATTGATATGGCAGCCAAATGACTGAAATTACAACTTTAAGCCAGTTTTTAACCACAGCCAAAACCCAGTTCCAAGTGTATGATCTTGGCCGTAGGGTGCAACATATTGATATGCTCGCATTTCACCAAATCGAATCTCTGTCAGCCCCTTATCCTTATCCCATTCAAGGGCATGCACAATTTGCTATTGTCTTTTGGGATGCGAGCCAACAACACTTTATTTGGTTTCTAAAACTGGCGTTAGATGAGCAAGGATTACTGTCGCCTGCACCGCGCTCACAATTTATCGAAATGATATTAGCGGCATTAGGGCAAGATCCCACTCAGCCACTCAGTGATGAGCAGCAAGAACGACTCGCGAATAATCCGTTTAATTTCAAGCCAAGCCAGGAAAAACTTGCCGTATTTAACGCACTCGTTCGTAAACAACTTGGCCAGCGCGCTTCATCACAATACGAGTTTGCCGTGCAATATCTGTCAGGCCAAATTGCCCCATCACAATGGCAACATATTGGAATGCAAGGCATAGCCGATGTGTGTGTACGCACAAAAGAATTTGATCATGAGCAGCACTTGGTATCGAGTTTTGATACAGCCTCCATCGAAGTGCAAATCGCCCTATGCCAATGTCTTGAACACTTACAGATTAGCGACACACTCGCCGATAAAATTCTCGCGAAACTTCAAGACGCAGCGCCAGAACACCAAGCCTATTTCCTTCGCGCTCTGGCTTCTAGCGCTAAACACAGCCAAAAAGCGTTTGAGCATCTACACGACCAAGCCTCTTTAGATACCAATGCCCTCATCAGCATTGCCGGACGTAACTGGTCGGTATTAAAACAAGATTCAAGTCGCAGTCTTTACTTAGAAGCTTTAGCACTGCAGCCCCAAGCCTTTTTTAATCAGGTCTTTGCTGATATTGTGGCTATTCCTAGTTTGCGCAATCAACTACTAGGCGAATTAAGAAATCCCAATCGAAGTGTTCAACTATCACAAGCCATAGGTGGTTTGTTTAAGGCAGCTAGCAAATGATGTCAGATTTACTGTTAATTATTGGCCTCGTCGTGATTGCCGCATTCTTTTGGCAACTACGCCAAATGGCAGAGTTGAGCCGTATTTTTGCCGAAAAAGAATGTTGGCGACAAAAAGTTCAACTGTTAGCCATTGCCATGGAAACTGCCCGCCCAAGTATTGGCGGCACCACGGGGATTTGTTGGAAAGCGAAATATTTATTTGAATTCAGCACCGACGGCATTAACCAATACCGTGGCCATATTTGGATGCAAGGTAAGAAAATTCAAAAAATAGAATGGCCTATCTTCCCTGAGCCTGAATGGCATGAAGCCCCAACGTCACAGGGTAAGTTTGGCGGGTGTGGTACGCAAAGTGGTTGCAACTCAGGCAAATGCCATTAAGCTTTTATCGACAATGTTGGCTCAAATAAAATGTGAGCCAACATAGAGAGCAAGACATCATTCTTTTTTATCGTAAATACGGCTAAAAAATAACTCACTGTAAAAGTTAAAAAAGAAAGGGCGCGGCCCTAAAGCCACGCCCTCCTATTCTCTGTTAAGCTATCCCGCTATTTTTGTGCTCCCTGCACCATCCATGCGTCAATCTGCGTCCTGCTTCATCCCTGCTCAATCCTTGAGGTCCTTGTACTCATGTACTTCCCTATCTCTTGGTCATCCAGTCCCAAGCTTGCTCTTTCCTGAGCGGTTCCATCATCATCCATGAAACGGGTATTGCATCCATTCAATTTCAATTGCACTCCCTGTGCCATTGCCATCCTATGCAATAAGTCTATCAATCCTTGATAGTCTCCCTTCCTTGGTATTGGCTCTCTTTCATCCTGAAAAGCCTATATCCCTATCTTTCCTTAAGTCACATTCCTTAGTCACTGTTCGATCATCCTGATCGCCAACATCCTGTTGCCCGTAACTCCTTCTACAAGATGAATTCTACGCCAACCAACAAAAGTACTCATTGCGGATTATTTAAAATGTTAACGAAGATGGTGAGTTCAATTGACAGAAAATAGACTAACCTACTGATATAAATATAAATAATAACTAGCCACAAGACATAACCACCCTTTTGGCTTACAAATTACTTACATACTTGTGAGAGATCTCTTACACGGAGGATGGCAATTCAAATCAAAAGTAAGCAAAGCGCTAGATATTCTCCCCTGAAGGACTTATGCATAAACCGCTATCGCTCAATATTCGACAAGCATTCGGCGAATGACCAGAACACAGAGAGTAAATCATTGGGCAATAAGAGAAGTAAGACTGGTAAACATGTTTTACGGCAAGATGTCTTTAAGCAGCGTTAAGATAAAGTCTGTGTGAATAGCGTTATAGCGTGAATAGCGTTATAGCTTGGCAAAGCCAGATTAATGCTGAAAATGAACCAAAGAAAAGGGCGCAACTAAAGTGCGCCCCATTTATCCTTTGTAAGCCGTCCTGCTCGATTTGTGCTCCCTGCACCATCCATGCGTCTGCTTGCGTCCTGCATCGTCCCTGTAATCCCTTTTTGTCCCTGTGTATCAAACTTACGTGAGATAACACTCAGTCCCTTGACCTGTAAATCCTTTTTACAGAGCCTGTCACTTCCTATGACGTATTCCTATTGCATCCTGCAAAATTTATTTTCCATAGATTAGTACAAGCTGTTCACCCTTATACTTTATCCTTATCTCGACACATCCTGTTTCGAGTTCATGCTTAATCCTTAAGCGTGTCCTGTATTCTTCCTGAAATTCATCATCCTGACGATACAACTCACTGTCCCTAATCATCCTTGAAAAGCAATCCTGCTTTTCCTTAGCCTATCCGAGGCGAATGACAGTTTTCCTACCGTCAGCGATTTCAACCTTGAAATCTTAATTCGTTGCTTCTTGCGTCCCTTTGGCCTGTTTTGCTTTCCTTGCTATCCATTTGCTTTGGCCATGAGTGAATTCTACGTTAACCCTAACGTTTTTGTTCGGCTCAAAGAACGGACTACAAGATTAATTACGGACCAACCAAAGAAAAATAAATACAACCCAATGATTCTATTTAAAATTAAACATTGCAGGACAAAAAACAATCAAAAAGAAAACATTATGTCCTACAACGTTTGTAAGCGATCTCTCACACTGGCATGGGCATCTCACTCGGGCAATTTTTTTAACGTTTAAAAAAGCGGCAGATCATCTGCGCAAACATCACCCAATCAGCCATCAAACTGTAAAAAGGATACTGAAATGTCGCGGGTCGATTCTTCTCAAATACGAAGTGTCCCACCCATGCAAAACCATAACCAACAATAGGAATAAACCAACATAGCCACCAGGCTTGTGAAACCAAGGAAATGCCAATAAGCATCAGAACTAAACAACTGCCAACAAAGTGTAATTTCCGACAAGTCGGGTGCTGGTGTTGGGATAAATAGAAAGGATAAAAATCGGCGAAACGTTTATAAGAGTTAGTCATCTTGTTGAACCGAATAGAATAAAAGCTGGCCATGGACACTGCCGATACTCAGCTCGCCTATGGATACAAAGTCATGCTGAGTAAACAGTTGCAAGTGGTTCTCCTGAGCGATAAACACACCAATGCCATCCAAATCAGGCTGCTCATCACACCAACTCACCACAGCTTGCACTAACTTATGTCCAAGTCCTTTGTGCTGTTCATTTGGTGCAAGAGCAATAAACTGCAAAATACCGCAGTGCTTACTGGGTAAAAGTTCAATAATACTGGACTCTTTGTTCATTAGTGCTTGAGTCGATTGCCAACCTGTACCTAACAACATCTTTAAGCGCCAATGCCAATAACGCCCTTCCCCTAAAGGCACTTCTTGAGTAACTACACAGGCTAACCCAAAGAGTCTTTCATGGTCGAATAAACCAATGAGGGCTTGTTTTTGTTGCCATAACGTATTGAGTTCTTCCCTGATTGCGGCGCGCAATTTTTGCTCATAAGCGGCTTTGTCTGAGGTAAAGAGTGAATCGACAAAAAAAGGATCATCATGGTAAGCGTTATAGAGAATAGAAGCGGCAATGCGTAAGTCTTCCGCGGTCAAATAGACTGCGCGGCAGTCCTCCAGAATTTCATTGTCCATCGTTAGCATTCCTTGACTTAGCTCACACTTTTTTATGCGTAACTGTTAATCTACCAAGGAAACTAAAAAGTGCAAATTTTAATCATAGATTGCATTTTTCAATCAGGCGCTTACTCTAAACGAAGGCACTATACTGAAAAGGAAATAATGATGGATACAACTCCAGTAGACTTAAGCCACTTGTTTGAGCAACTCGGTTTAGACAGTAGCGACGAGGCCATAGCGCAGTTTATTGCAACCCATGATATCGACCATCACATCCATTTAAGCCAAGCGCCCTTTTGGACCCCAGCCCAAAAGAGCTTTATCATTGAAGGTTTAGAAGCCGATGCCCTCTGGACTGAGCCCATTGAGCAATTAGACACTCAGCTACGTAAACGATAAGACTCGTTGGTTCAGATTTTACCGTAAGCCGTTTCACCCCAACCCACTAAGGCATTGTTGCTCAGCACGATAGGCGTGCATTCATCCTTAGTGGTTTTTCCATCGCCATTATTACGCTGGGTACGATAAAACAACACTAAGACTTCTTTATTGGCTTCACCTTGTTGAGCACTTTGTTGAATATAGGCTTCACTAAAATCAGCGGTGCCCATTAAGATCATCACTTGGTCTTTAGGCATGCCTAAGCTCAGTTTGGTTAAGTTAGTGCGATTTTTATCCTGCACTTTCTCCCAAGATTCGCTGCTATCCCAGCCCGATTCTCCATCACCGACATTGACCACGCAGCCGCTAAGACCTAAGCTTGCGAGCCCTAAAAAAGTGATGGCGATAAGTTTGTTATTCAATTTATGGTTCATCATGTGACATCCTGTGTAATTATTATTGAAGCTTAAAAAATGGTATTTCGGCTGGACAATAAGCAAAATAAATGCCACAAGACAACACACTGTTTTTAAATGAAAAAATTAATTATTATTTTAAAATTGGTTTAAACAATTCAACAAATTAAGGAATTTTGCTAATTATGAGTCCCCTTGACCAAGTATTAGCGGCCGCACGTTCGCTCGAAGCCTGCGGTAAAGTACCGAGCCTTGCCTTAATTAAAACCCGTTTAGGTAGTAGCCTACCTTTACCTATATTGATCCAAGGCTTACAGCAATTTAAATCTATGCCTAAGGCAGATCGCGAGCGTTTAGCTGAGTTGCAAACTATCAGCCCTACAACTGACGTTCCCGCAACTAACGATACCTTAACCCTTGCTGTGCTCGCCGAGCGCATGCAGATGCAACAGGCGTATTTTGAACGTCATGCTGAGCAGCAAAAAACAGAAATAATGCAATTAAAAAACGAACTGCTTGAACTTAAACAACGCATCAACTTATTAGAAATCCAAGGAAAAACAGCTTAATGTTTGTCACTGAACTGCGCTTCGAATGCTTCGCCGACACCACGATATCTGCCGCCGAGAAGGCCATTAATCAGCTCCTTGAAGCCTATCGAGCTAATGGCCAAATCTTAGGACGAGAATTTGCGGTCGCCTTTAATGACGGTGAGTTTAGAGTGCGTTTATTGATGCCAGAGAAAAGCAGTTTAGCGCACAAATATCACAGCCCTTGGGTCAAAAAAGCCTTAGTAGAATTAACCGACGCTAAACTACTCGCGCCGCGGGAAAAGTTTATTGGTCAGGATATCAATTCTGAAGTAAGTAATACCGAAACACCCAGCTGGCAACTGCTATACACCAGTTTTGTGCATATGTGCTCGCCCCTACGCTGCGGCGACAATTTATTGCCCATTCCCCTGTACCGTATACCCGCAACCTTTAATGGCGATCATAAACGTATTATCCGTTGGCAGAGCGAATGGCAAGCCTGCGACGAGCTGCAAATGGCGGCGGCCACTAAGGCAGAATTTGCCGCGCTAGAGGAATTATCGAGTCCTGACAGTGATTTATTTCGCAGAGGTTGGGATTTGCGCGGTCGTATCGAATATCTCACTCAGATCCCGACCTATTACTACTTATATCGCGTTGGCGGCCAAGATTTAGCCACAGAAAAAACGCGACCTTGCCCACGTTGTGGCAGTCATGATTGGAAACTCGATGAACCTTTATTGGATATGTTCCATTTTCGCTGCGAGCCTTGCCGCATAGTGTCGAATCTGTCTTGGGATCATCAATAACATCTGTTTATCCCCTTGCAGAACTCAACCTAAGATAAGCCACGCTTAGGTTGAGTTAATACTTAGGTTGATAATAAAAATGTCGCTCACAGAAGTTAACGTTTACCGAAAAGGTTTTGCCACATACGTTTAAAACTGGCGAAAATACCAGGATGTTCTAATGCGGGCATAGGTAATTCTTCATGTTTAACGGGTGGTGCTATCCGTGGCGATAATGCTTCGATAAACGCAGTCAAACTCGAGGACAATTGCTCAGATTGCACTTCACCAGGAATTTCAATCCATACGCTACCATCACTGTTATTGATGGTGAGCATTTTATCTCCCTCATCTAACAGACCGATAAACCAAGTCGGTGACTGCTTCAGTTTTTTCTTCATCATCAGATGACCAATCAAGTTTTGTTGCAGGCAGTTAAAATCGTCATCATTCCAGACTTGCAGTAACTCCCCCGTGCCCCACTTAGAGTCAAATAATACTGGTGCGGAGAAATAATGACCGTAAAAATCATTGATCTCTGGCCATAAAGTTAACTCCAGTGCATGCTCTACATTGGCGAAACTGCCTTCAACTTTGCGTTTCACTGGCTGCCAAGAAACAGCCTGTTCAAGATCGGGTTGAAATTCGCCTTGAATACACACAGAAGGCTCACCCTGTGGGTAATAACGCGGTAGTTCACCTAAACTCGTTAAGTAAGCTTGATGATAGTTTTGCAAAAATTTATCGAGTGCGGGCAGACAAGACACTTAAGCACAATCCAATTTCAGGTATAATGTGCGCCTATTTTGACATGGAAACAGTATTGATGACACAGAATCACGATCCCTATAGTGATGCGCAAGCGCTTGTTGGCCTGACTTTAGGTAAAGCCACCGACTACCAAGCCGAGTATGATGCGTCGCTGCTGCAAGGGGTTCCACGCTCACTAAACCGTAATGCTATTGCACTCACTGGGACGTTACCGTTTCATGGTGCCGATATCTGGACGGGTTATGAGCTGTCTTGGTTAAATGCCAAAGGTAAGCCTATGGTGGCCATAGCTGAATTTCATTTAAGCTATGAAAGCCTGAATCTGATTGAGTCGAAATCGTTCAAACTGTATCTCAATAGCTTTAATCAAACCAAGTTTGATAGCCTAGATTCACTGCAAAAAACCTTAGTGCAAGACTTAAGTCAGTGTGCTCAAGGTGATGTTAGCGTTAAGATTATCGAGCCAAAAAGCTTTGGTATTCAGCGTATTATTGAGTTACCAGGCACTTGTATTGACGATCTCGATATTGAAGTCAGCGATTATAGTTTTAATCCTGATTACTTAGTTAACAGTACAGACGATAAGCAAACGGTCGCGGAAACGCTTAATTCAAACCTGCTGAAATCCAACTGTTTGATCACTTCGCAACCCGATTGGGGCAGCGTGATGATCCGTTATCAAGGCCCTAAAATCGATCGCGAGAAACTGCTGCGCTATTTGATTTCTTTCCGCCAACATAACGAATTCCACGAGCAATGTGTCGAGCGAATTTTCGTCGATTTAAAACGTTTTTGCCATTGCACTAAATTGACAGTTTACGCCCGCTACACGCGTCGCGGTGGTTTAGATATCAACCCTTATCGCAGTGACTTCGAGCAACCTGGTGAAAGCCACAGACTCGCAAGACAGTAATGACCTTCTTAGGCGATTAGATTAACAATCTGAGATAGAAAATAAGGTTTAAAAACTGCAACAAAGCTCTGAATCGCTAGCACTAGCTGCTCGCTAGATTCAGAGCTTTTTTATTCACAGTGTTTGCACTCGCATTAAGCAATAAACGCCGTAGCCATTGGTGGCTCGGGTTTTGGGTATATTTACTGCTCCACACCATATACAAATCAATTGGCCTTGTTTTCAGGGGCATAGGTAAAATCTGTAAGCCGAACATCTCAGCGTACTGACTGGCGTACCGCAAAGGCGCTATGCCTATCGCCTCACTTTTGCCGACAGTTGCAAACATACTCAATAAAGATGATTGCTCACTGTACATTTTGCGCCTTGGTAACACGCCTTCGGTAAACAAATCCCCTGCAGTCAAATTAAAACGCCGCATATTTAAAAAGACGTGTTTCTCCTCAAAATACTGCCCATGGGTGATAGCACCTTGAATACGAGGATGCTGCAAACTGACGATACAAACGAGGGTTTCGGTGAAGAGTAATTTGCTCGAGAGCAAACTTTGCTGCGCGGGCTTAATGTCTATGGCAACGGCGACCCGCTCAAGCAAAATATCGCGATATAGCTCATCCTCCTGCGGCGGCGACTCGCGGAAAATGACTTCAATATCCGCATTCTGTAATAAAGCCTGCACGCCTGATTGCAGCGCTTCGATAACCGACTCATTAGCATATACATAAAAGCGCCGCTGGCTCGAGTTGGGATCAAAATGCTCAAACCCCAGTAATACGGTTTCAATATCCGCCATGGGCTGCTCAAATTTACGGTACATCTCCCGTGCCACCGATGTAGGCTCAATTCCCCGTCCAACTCGATTAAACAGCGACTCCCCGACCCAAGCCCTGAACCGGCTTATCGCATTGCTCACGGAAGACTGAGTTAAATCTAACTCCTGCGCCGCTTGGGTGAATGAACGAGTACGGTAAACCACCATAAACACGCGTAATAAATTTAAATCTAATGGCTTTCGTGTCGGCATAAGGGAGCGCACTCATTCACTATATGAATATTACAACCCAAGCTAACTCGAGTTATCTAAATACACAAGCTGGCTATACTCAAACCATCAACGACACTATCCCACTTTTTAGTAGGTAAAATAATGCAAAAATCTTTGATGACAATGAGTATTATCGCCAGCTTCTCTTTAAGCGCCGTGGCCGCGGAACACGAGCATGAACATATTAGCCTGCACTATCAGGGAAAGCCTGCCACCGAGCAAACCATTGCGGTAAACAAAGCCACGGCAGCAAGCCTTAATTTTGCCGATAAAAAAGCCTTTGAAGAGTTTTCTAAAAATCTTATTGCTGAACTAGATGAACCAACAGCAGCCATTTTACGTGCCGATTTCAGCTTTATTGGCGACAAAACCCCAGACACAGTAAACCCTTCACTTTATCGCCAAGCCCAATTGAATATGGTGTCTAACGGCTTATACAAGGTCACAGATGGCATTTATCAAGTGCGTGGCACCGACTTATCGAACTTAACCCTTATCCGCGGTAAAACAGGCTGGATCCTTTATGACGTACTGCTGACCAAAGAGTCAGCAAAGCAATCCCTTGAGTTTGCGCTTAAACACTTGCCCGAGGGCAATGACTTACCCGTAGTCGCAATGATTTATTCCCACAGTCATGGAGATCATTTTGGCGGATCCCGCGCCATCAAAGACATGTTCCCAAACGTCAAAGTCTATGGTTCCAATAACATCACCAAAGAAATTGTCGACGAAAACGTCCTCGCTGGTAATGCCATGAGCCGCCGCGCCGCCTATCAATACGGCGCAACATTAGAGCGAAACGATCAAGGCATTGTCGATGCCGCACTTGCTAAGGGATTATCCAAAGGCGAAGTGACCTACGTTAAACCCGATGTCACCTTAAATGCCAAAGACAAGTGGGAAACACTCACCATTGATGGTATCGACATGGTGTTTATGGATGCCTCAGGCACAGAAGCCGCCTCGGAAATGGCCACCTATATTCCCTCAATGAAAGCATTGTGGACCGCAGAGCTCACCTACCACGGCATGCACAACATTTATACCTTACGCGGGGCAAAAGTCCGAGATGCGATAAAATGGTCTAAGGATATCAACGAATTACTGATTCATTTTGGTAATGATGCACAGGTTATATTCACTGCCCACTCAGCCCCCGTATTTGGCAATACTGATATAAACCAATACTTAAGAATGCAAAGGGATAACTATGGCCTAGTGCATAATCAAACCCTGCGTTTAGCCAATAATGGCGTGGGTATTCAAGATATTGGCGATGCGATTCAAACCACTATCCCTAAGGCTGTGCGCGATACTTGGTACACCAATGGTTACCATGGCACCTACAGCCATAATGCCAAAGCCGTGTACAACATGTACCTTGGCTATTTCGATATGAATCCCGCCAACTTAAACCCACTACCGACAAAAGATGAAGCGGCAAAATTTGTGGAGTATATGGGCGGAGCTAAAGCCGTAGTGAAACACGCCAAAGCCGACTATGCCCAAGGCGAATACCGTTTTGTGGCCACCGCACTCAATAAGGTCGTGATGGCAGAACCTAATAATAAAGAGGCAAGACAATTACTTGCCGATACCTATGAGCAACTTGGTTATCAAGCCGAAGGGGCTGGCTGGCGCAACATTTACCTCACTGGCGCCCAAGAGTTACGCGTAGGCATTCAACCCGGCGCGCCTAAATCGGCCTCAGCAGATATTTTAGGAGAAATGGAAATATCGACCCTATTTGACTTCCTCGCCGTAAAAGTCGATAGCCTCAAAGCTGCTGAACTTGGGCTAATCAGGCTTAATGTGATTAACCCCGACACCCAAGAAACGCTCTATGTTGAACTAAGCAACGGTAATTTAAGCAATATTAAGGTTGATAAACCGATGGAGGCCGATGCCAATCTTTATATTGATAAACGCTATATTACGGGAATTTTACTCGGAAAAGTCACACTTAAAGAGTTACTGGCTAAGGGTACTGCCAAGTTAGAGGGTGATAAAGATGCCTTCGGTAAGATAGCGTCGACCTTAGTAAAGTTCGATGAAAGCTTTGAAATCGTCCCACTACCAAGCGCGAAATAACCAAATCAACGCCCTGAACCTTCAGGGCTTTTTTATGGAAAAAAACACTAGCACTAACCATTCTGACACTTGGTGAGTCGCGTTCTGTAAGCAAAAGAGTGAAGTACGGATAGCCATTTGCACGACATGTTCTCTCGTGCAATCTTTAAAGGCTAGATTAAAGTAAGAGAATTAATTCGCAGACTCTGGCGTTGGGACTGAAGTTTTGCACTCAAGCAATAACTGCTGAAAATGCGCACCTAAGTCTTGTTGGGCAAATTGCTCGCTCGCAGTCGCCATTTGCTTAAGGCTTTGTAAGGCTTGATCTAAACCTTGTTGCTCGATAAGGCTTTTAGCATAGGCCGCCGCATCGGCGCCTTTTTGCAGCAAGCTCGCGACCTGATCAAAACTGATGTCTTGTTCCATTACTTTCTGTAAGTCACCCAGCAATTCTGCCACCTTGGCCGACTCCACCAGCGAACCTTCAACATTGACTAACTTACCCAACGGATCTTGGCTGAGTTTTCCAGCCACACAGGCCGAAACTGTGCCTGCTGCCGCGCTTTGAGCCACAACATCTAAGCCATTGGCACGAATTTGCTCAACCACTTGCTGCAACTGTGGATCTTGGGCTAACCAAGCCTGCTCCAATTGCTGCTTTTCATCGCCACCAAAATAACCACAACCAGATAGCAACACCATCATAGTGGCAGGTATTAGGCACTTAATCCGTTTCATTGTTAAACCTCATTTATTTCATTCAAATTCAAAATATTATGGGCGTGACTATACCCAGCAATGTTTAACCGAAGATGAATAAGACCAGTTAACCATAATCGGCAAGTAAGGCTTCTATGCCGCTCAGTTGCGCCGTTAGCATTATGGAAATCTCGGTGTTACCAGCATGCCCTAAGCTCACGGCAAAACGGTATTCCTCGGTCAAACGCCCAAAATAGGTTTGCCAATACAATGAACTTGCATCAATGGTTTGCAGCGGGATATTAGGATAGACACTCAGCAAAGGCGCCACACCATAGAACGGCATCAACGCAGCATCTTGGTATCTAAGCTCAACCGATCCGGCCACCAATTGCTCGAATGGCTTAAGATCAAAGCCGAAGGATTTAAGCGACTGCGCTAAACCTAGGCCAGTCGCCTTAATATAGGATTCCTTTAACGCCCATAAATCGAAAAAGCGCTGCCGCTGACTCACTTCATCGGCGAGAGCTAATAAAGCCGCAGTTTCTTGGGCGGAAAAATAGTGATTTAGGATTGGATAGATATCCGTCTTCGGCCGCGATCTTTCAATATCGACCCCAAATAAACCAGACTCAACACCATGAAACTGAGTCACACCAATCAATAACCAATCGCCACTATGGCTTAAGTTAAACTCAAGCCCCGTTTGCTGTTGCAATTTTGCCGTTAAACTCGGCTTACCCTTAGCGCCATATTCAAAACACCACTCGTGTGGCGATAAATCCGCATAGAGAGATAACACGGCCCGCAACGCTGCCCTGACCTGTAATCCCTTCATTTGCGCCTTGGGATCGCGATAACGCGCGACCTTAGCGAGTTCATCATCACTTAACCAAGACTGAGCGAGTGATGTTTGCGGCAATGAAATATCGCTCAGTGGAATAAAAAATAGATCCACATTCACGCCGTTTTTGCTAAATGTTCTGGAGTCGGTCATTTGAGAGCCTTGCAGGACAAAGCCTTGCGGCTGATGGTTATCATTGTCTGGCTTTTTGGAGAGCACTTAGCAACATTCTTATCTGGGTTCATCGTTATCTGAGTTCATTATGCATCTTAAATAGTTTCAACTAAGCCCGAGTTCAATTCTTAGCCACACTCTAATAAGAGCAATTCTTAGCTGCACTCTAATTAGAGCAATTCTTAGAACGACTCTGAACGCCATCCTAAGCGCAAATTTTTGCTGCAATTGCGCCAAGGTTTTGCGCCCAAATTAACAGGTTTAGCCGCACAGTCTGATTCCTTGCAGAGGAGGCTTAAGCCAATATTGGGCTATTTTACCCCGCGAACTCAAAAAAGCGGCCTTTATCGCCCCTAAAAATTTAATTCTTCCACTATCAAAGTATTAAAAAGCCCAAGCGGTCAGCGAAAACCCAACATAACGCACAGAAAATACCATTACTCAACGAAAGCCAATAAATTCCAGTCCCAGATGATTGTATCGACCCGAAACCTCAGGTAATCTGCATCCCCATTAAGTGACACAGATGATAAGCACAGGTTTTACGATGAGTGTCACTATGTTCTTCAAGAGTGCCACAGCTGACTCAGCCAAAATGGCTTCTCAGTCCCAATAGATTATGTCGGATGATAATTATTATTAATGGCAGCTCGCGACTCTCAATCTAAAGCGCCGTCTTACGCCCCCAAGAGCACGACTCAAGCGGCGAAAAAAGACAGCGCACCTCGGCATCGCAACGCCACCACCACGCCTGAAATGCGACTCTTTATCCAGCAATCGGATCTGAGCGTCAGCCAGCTGGCAAAAATTTTAAATATTACTGAGGCAACAGTCCGCAAATGGCGGAAGCGTGAGTCCATTAGCAACAGTTCGAACACGCCTCACCACCTCAATACCACGCTCACGCCGATGGAAGAATATGTGGTGGTGGGATTACGCTATCAACTCAAACTCACCTTAGATAGATTACTTCAGGTTACCCAAACCTTTATTAATCCCAATGTGTCGCGCTCCGGCCTTGCCCGTTGCTTAAAGCGATATGGCATATCGCGGCTCGATGAATTTGAAGCACCGCAAGTCCCCGAACGCTATTTTAATCAATTGCCTGTGACTCAAGGCAGCGATATCCAAACCTATACGGTCAATCCAGAAACCTTGGCCAAAGCCCTCGCATTGCCGAGTACCGACGGCAATACTGTGGTGCAAGTGGTGTCACTCACCATACCGCCGCAACTCACTGAGCAAGCACCAAGCTCAGTACTATTAGGCGTAGACACTGCAAGTGATTGGATTTACCTCGATATTTATCAAGACAGTAATACCCAAGCGACCAATAGATATATCGCCTATGTCCTCAGACATGGGCCGTTTCATTTACGAAAGTTGCTCGTTCGCAACTATCACACCTTCTTAGCCCGTTTTCCCGGTGCCCATGGCACGCCAAAGACAAACGCGGCTGGATCCCAAAACAAGGTCACCGTATCCAGGTCGACCCGTGGAGACTCTTTATGAGCCATACCCCTTCTGTACCTAATTCTGCGACTGAGTCAAAAAAAGATAAACGACTCAACAAACGTTTAAAAGATATGCCCGTTGCCATCGTAGGCATGGCCAGCATCTTCGCTAACTCGCGTTATTTAAATAAATTTTGGGATTTGATCAGCGAAAAAATCGATGCCATTACTGACATCCCAGACACCCATTGGCGCGCCGAAGATTACTACGATGCCGACAAAAGCAAAGCCGATAAAAGCTACTGTAAACGCGGTGGTTTTTTACCAGAAGTCGACTTCAATCCAATGGAATTCGGTCTGCCGCCCAATATTCTTGAGCTGACAGATACCTCGCAACTGCTGTCGCTGATTGTCGCCAAAGAAGTGCTTGCCGACGCCAATCTGCCCACCGATTACGATCGTGATCGTATCGGCATTACCCTAGGGGTTGGCGGTGGTCAAAAAATCAGTCAGAGCTTGAACTCGCGCCTGCAATATCCAGTGCTTAAAAAAGT
Organism: Shewanella sp. S23-S33; assembly: GCF_043359565.1. Classification (NCBI taxonomy): domain Bacteria; kingdom Pseudomonadati; phylum Pseudomonadota; class Gammaproteobacteria; order Alteromonadales; family Shewanellaceae; genus Shewanella; species Shewanella sp. S23-S33. The sequence continues at coordinate 115,072 of NZ_JBHFFD010000014.1, forward strand.
ATTCAAAAGCAGCGGCCTGAGCGATGAAGACAGCGAAATGCTGATCAAAAAGTTCCAAGACCAATATATCCACTGGGAAGAGAACTCTTTCCCTGGGTCCTTAGGCAACGTGATTGCAGGCCGTATCGCCAACCGTTTTGATTTTGGCGGCATGAACTGTGTGGTCGATGCTGCCTGTGCGGGCTCGCTCGCTGCTATGCGTATGGCGTTGACGGAACTGACCGAAGGTCGCAGCGACATGATGTTAACCGGCGGTGTCTGTACCGACAACTCGCCGTCCATGTACATGAGCTTCTCAAAAACGCCTGCCTTCACCACCAATGAAACCATTCAACCCTTTGATATCGATTCAAAAGGCATGATGATCGGCGAAGGGATCGGCATGGTCGCGCTTAAACGCCTTGAAGATGCCGAGCGCGATGGCGACCGAATTTATGCCGTCATCAAAGGCGTTGGCGCCTCATCTGACGGTAAGTTTAAGAGTATTTATGCGCCGCGCCCTGAGGGCCAAGCTAAAGCTCTCGAACGCGCTTACGACGATGCAGGTTTTGCCCCGCACAGCATTGGCTTAGTTGAAGCCCATGGCACGGGTACTGCCGCAGGTGATGTGGCTGAATTTAATGGCTTAAAATCAGTATTTGCCCAAGGCAACGACACAAATCAACATATCGCGTTAGGTTCAGTGAAATCCCAAGTGGGCCACACTAAATCCACAGCAGGCACTGCTGGGGTGATCAAAGCCGCGCTAGCGCTGCACCACAAGGTATTGCCTGCGACCATTAACGTTAGCAAGCCTAATCCAAAACTGAATATCGAAAGTTCGCCATTCTATTTAAATACCGAAACTCGCCCATGGTTCCAGCGCGCTGATGCAACGCCGCGCCGTGCAGGTGTAAGCTCCTTTGGTTTTGGCGGCACGAACTTCCATCTTGTATTAGAAGAATACAAACCTGAGCACAGCCGTGACGAGCAATATCGTCAGCGCAGTGTGCCGCAGACGCTATTGTTTGCCGCAGCCAATAAAGCCGCACTGCTTAGCGAGTTAAAAGCTGCGCTGAGCCAAAGCGTAAACACAAGCGCAAACGCGAATAAGAGCAGCGCTGCGAGCCTAAACGCTATCGCTCAGCAATATCCGCTGCGCCCGCTGGCAGACACAGATGCCCGTTTAGGTTTTGTGGCTAAGGATATCGCTCAGCTACAAGCTCAGCTAAATCAATCGATTGCGCATTTAGAAAGCGGGCACCTAGAAACCAGTGCAAGCGAGGCGTGGCAATTACCTTCTGGTATCAGCTACCGCTCCCATGCCTTGGTCGCTAAAAATGAATCAAAGAAAGTAGCTGCCCTGTTTGCTGGTCAAGGTTCACAGTACCTGAACATGGGCCGCGAACTCGCCTGCCATTTCCCGGAAATGCGCCAACAAGTGACGGCCAGCGATAAAGTATTTGCTCACCACGGTCAAACACCGTTATCGAACATCCTCTACCCTATTCCAGCATTCGATGCCGATGCGGTGAAAACCCAAGAAGCGGCGCTGACCAATACCCTGTTCGCTCAAAGCGCCATAGGCGCGGTTTCAATGGCGCAATATTCGCTATTAACGCAATCGGGTTTTGCACCCGATATGGTGGCGGGTCATAGCTTTGGTGAACTGTCAGCCCTTTGCGCGGCAGGCGTGATTTCCAATGAAGATTACGTCGAACTAGCCTTCGCCCGTGGGCATGCCATGGCGCAAGTGCCAAGTGATACCGCGAGTAAAGCAGTTGATTTAGGAACCATGTTCGCCATCATTCTTAAGCAAAAGAATGATATCGATGCGATCAATAGCTGTTTAGCCCAGTTTGATGACGTTAAAATTGCCAACTACAACGCGCCGACGCAATTAGTCATCGCAGGTGGCACAGAGCAAACTCAGCTGGCCGCGAAAGCCATTAGTGAACTGGGCTTTAAAGCGATTGCCCTGCCTGTCTCAGGCGCGTTCCATACCCCATTGGTTGGACACGCACAAAAGCCATTTGCCAAAGCCATTGATAAAGCTAAATTCAGCGCGCCTTCAGTCGCACTTTATGCCAACGGTACGGGTCAATTGCACCCAAGCGATGGCAAAGCCATTAAAGCAGAATTCAAACAACACATGCTGCAATCGGTTCGCTTTAGCGAACAACTGCAGGCCATGTATGACGCTGGCGCCCGTGTGTTTGTTGAGTTTGGCCCTAAGAACATACTGCAAAAGTTAGTTGAAAATACCTTAGGTGAACACTTAAATGAGCTTTGCCTTGTCAGCATGAACCCGAATCCTAAGGGCGACAGTGACAGTCAATTACGCTTAGCCGCAGTGCAATTAACCGTAGCCGGCGTGGCGTTAACTGAGGTTGACCCCTATCAAGCCGTCACGTCACAAGAAATTGCCGAACGTGAAGCGCCATCAGCGATGAACATCAAACTCACTGCCACTAACCATATTAGTGCTGCAACCAAAGCTAAGATGGCCAAATCCCTCGCCACAGGCAGCGTGACTAGCCAAGTGCAATATGTGGATCGCATCGTTGAAACGGTTGTCGAAAAAGAAGTCGAAAAAATTGTTGAGAAAGAAGTCATCGTCGAAAAAGTGGTTGAGAAAATAATAGAAGTGGAAGCGAATCAAGTGGCAGCTGTTGAAATGAAACAAACATCCCCAAGCGTTGCGCAAGGCTTAAGCAATCAGCAGCAAGCGACGGCGCAGTTAAACCCAAGCACACCTAACGTCAGCAGCGATGCGTTAACGGCATTTTTCAGCGCACAATCTCAAGCGGCGCAGTTACATCAACAGTTTTTAGCTATCCCGCAGCAATATGGCGATACTTTCACGACACTGATGACAGAACAAGCCAAGATGGCAAGCCAAGGCATTGCAATCCCTGAAAGCCTGCAACGCTCGATGGAAATGTTCCACCAGCATCAAGCGCAAACCCTGCAAAGCCACGCCGAATTTATGCAACTGCAAAGCAGTAGCAGCCAAGCGGCCTTGGCGATGCTAAACAATGCGCCGATTAACTTTACCCCAGCGGTTACAAGTCAGCCACGAGCAACTGCGCCGGCTCCTGCACCTGTTGCTCCAGCGCCTGTGGCTGCATCGACAGTGGCACACAATGCCGCACCAGTAGCGGCTCAGGCTGTTGCGACGAGACCAGCAATTAACACACCTGTTGCATCTGTTGTGCAAACCGCTCCCGTTGCTCATGCGCCTGCTGCGACAGTACAGGTTGCGCCAGCAGCTCCTGTTTTAGTTATGCCAGAGATGACATCTGCGACACCAGCAACGAGCGGTTTAAGCGCTGCGTTAGTGCAACAAACCATGATGGCTGTGGTTGCCGATAAAACAGGCTATCCCACTGAAATGCTAGAACTTGGCATGGATATGGAAGCCGATTTAGGTATCGATTCGATTAAACGCGTTGAAATTTTAGGCACAGTGCAAGACGAACTGCCGGGCTTACCCGAACTTAGCCCAGAGGATCTCGCCGAGTGTCGCACCTTAGGTGAAATCGTTGCACTCTTTTCGAAAGAAATAGGGAATAGCAAATTACCTGCAGCGGGAGCTATTGCTTCGATAGCAGCGCCAGTTGCGCAAACCATTGCAGCTCCTGCCGCCAGCGGTTTAAGCGCTGCGTTAGTGCAACAAACTATGATGGCTGTGGTGGCTGACAAGACAGGCTATCCGACTGAAATGTTGGAGCTCAGCATGGATATGGAAGCCGATTTAGGTATCGATTCTATTAAGCGCGTTGAAATCTTAGGCACAGTACAAGACGAACTGCCGGGTTTACCAGAGCTCAGCCCAGAAGATCTGGCCGAGTGTCGCACCTTAGGTGAAATCGTTGACTACATGAACAGCAAGCTGCCTACGGCTGGCCAAGTTGTCGTTTCTACAACAACGCCAACAACTCCTGCAGCCAGCGGTTTAAGTGCTGAGTTAGTGCTGCAAACTATGATGGCAGTGGTAGCCGACAAGACGGGCTACCCCACTGAAATGCTGGAACTCAGCATGGACATGGAAGCTGATCTAGGTATCGATTCAATTAAGCGCGTTGAAATCTTAGGTACAGTACAAGACGATCTACCGGGCTTACCTGAGCTGAATCCAGAAGATCTGGCCGAGTGTCGCACCTTGGGTGAAATCGTTAACTACATGCAAAGTAAGCTTACACAAAATGACAAGCTGCCTGCAGCGGGCGCAGTTATCGTAGCAACTCATGTGACAACTGCCGCACCTGCCGCCAGCGGTTTAAGCGCTGCGTTAGTGCAACAAACTATGATGGCTGTGGTCGCCGACAAGACAGGCTACCCCACTGAAATGCTGGAACTCAGCATGGACATGGAAGCCGATCTAGGTATCGACTCCATCAAGCGCGTTGAAATCTTAGGCACAGTGCAAGACGAACTTCCGGGCTTACCTGAACTCAATCCTGAAGATCTGGCCGAGTGTCGCACATTAGGTGAAATCGTTGACTACATGAACAGCAAACTACCTGCGGTTGGCTCGGTTTCAGCTACAACAGCAGTGCAAGTCACTGTTACCGCTACAACAAATAACGGCTTAAGTGCTGCACTTGTCCAACAAACCATGATGTCAGTAGTGGCCGACAAGACAGGCTACCCCACTGAAATGCTGGAACTCAGCATGGATATGGAAGCCGATCTAGGTATCGATTCCATCAAGCGCGTTGAAATTTTAGGCACAATGCAAGACGAGCTACCGGGTTTGCCTGAACTCAATCCTGAAGATCTGGCCGAGTGTCGCACCTTAGGTGAAATCGTTGCACTCTTTTCGAAAGAAATAGGGCAAAGCAAGCTAGGCCAAAACGCGGTAAGCCAGAATGTAGCGCCAATTAGCGCTGTCGTTCAGCCTGAACCTACTATCGATTTACCACCCCATAGCGAGGTGGTGCTAAAAAAGTTGCCAGCGGCGGCTGAATTAACGCAACGTGAGTCGCAACTATCAGCGCAACAAGCTGTGACACGCGTTTTTGCTAAAGATGCCTGCATTATCATCGCAGATGATGGTCACAATGCTGGCGTACTTGCCGAAAAATTGCATGCTCAAGGTCTAACGGTTGTGGTTGTGCGCTCGCCTGAAAGCCTTGTGGCCAGTGCATCACCGCTCAATAGCCACATTGCCAGCTTCACATTGGCGGCGATTGACGATGCCAGCATTGGTGCCGTAATTAATCAGATCAAAAGCTTAGGTACGGTTGCAGGCTTTATTCATCTGCAACCACAACATAAAAACTCAGCCGATGCGAAAGGTTTAGTGTTGTCCAGTGCCGCCAAGGCATCCGTCGAGCAAGCGTTCTTGTTCGCCAAGCACTTACAACCGTTTTTAACAACAGCAGCGACCGCCAATACTGGTAGTAGTTTTATCAGCGTCAGTCGTATCGACGGTGGTTTTGGTTATCTCAACCACAGCCAAATTGCCCGCAGCGAGTTAAACCAAGCAGCATTGGCAGGTCTGACGAAAACCTTGAGCCACGAGTGGCCAAGCGTGCATTGCCGCGCCTTAGATATCGCGCCAGCACTTGATGCCAAGCAACTGGCCAATGCAGTGATCGCTGAGCTCTTTGCAACCGATAAGCTATTAGAAGTCGGTGTGAGTGAAGCTGGCGTAACTGAAACGCTGGCACGCGTGACCTTAGTTGCAGGCAAGGCAGATACCCGCCACCGCGCAGCTAACTTGACCAGTGCAGATAAAATTCTGGTGACTGGCGGCGCAAAAGGCGTGACCTTTGAATGTGCCTTGAGTCTGGCAAAACGCAGCAAGGCGCACTTTATCCTTGCCGGCAGAAGCAGCCAACAAGCCATTCCCGCTTGGGCGCAGGGTAAGAATAACAGTGAACTTAAAGCCGCTGCCATTGCCCACATTCAAAGCTTGGGCGAGAAACCCACGCCAAAACAAGTGGATGCCTTAGTATGGCCAGTGCAAAGCAGCCTAGAAATTGCAGCCGCACTAGAAGCCTTTACCGCCGTAGGCGCGAGTGCCGAGTACTTAAGTATCGATGTTAACAATCCAGATGCGATCGCCAGCACGATAGTGCCGATCACCGAGTTATCACCTATTACTGGCATCATCCATGGTGCGGGCGTACTCGCCGATAAACACATCCAAGACAAAACCTTAGATGAGTTAGCACGGGTGTATGGCACTAAGGTCACAGGTATAAGCAATCTACTTGCCGCACTGGATTTAGATAAATTAAAACTGATTGCCCTATTCTCTTCGGCGGCGGGTTTTTACGGCAATACTGGCCAAAGCGATTACGCCATGTCCAACGACATACTCAACAAAGCCGCACTGCAACTGGCGCAGCAACTGCCAAATGCCAAAGTGATGAGCTTCGATTGGGGTCCGTGGGACGGCGGCATGGTGAATCCTGCGCTGAAAAAGATGTTTATGGATCGCGGTGTTTATGTGATCCCGCTAAAGGCAGGCGCTGAGTTATTTGCTAGCCAATTACTGAGCAACACAGGCGCACAATTGCTGGTCGGTACTGACATGCAAGGCACAGTTCCAAGTGACGAGCAAGCAACTCAAGGTAGCAATCTAAAAAAGCCTGAAGCGGATCTGACCACTGACGCGTCGGATCCGCATGCTTTGGCATCAACACTTGCTGCAATCGCTTTCACGCGACCGCTAACACTGCAGCGCACACTGGACCCTAAGGCAATGATCTTTATTGAAGATCACTGCATTAACGGTAATCCCGTATTACCGACTGTGTGTGCGATTCAGTGGATGCGTGAAGCCGCCTTTGATGTGCTCAAGCAACCAGTAAAAGTACAAAGCTACAAGCTGTTGAAGGGCATTATTTTCGACACTGCCGTGTTACAAAATGGAGTGTTAGAAAGTGAAGCGCCCATCACGCTGGAACTTGAACTGGCATCCTTAGTCAATGCACAAGCTAGTGTACAAATTAATGCCTTAATCAGCTTTGAAGGTCGTCCGCAATATCAAGCTATCCTAGTCGTTGATGATGCTGTTGATGACGCGGCTAACGATTACTTAGCCACTAACAGCAAAGCAACCGCCTTTGACGCGCAAAGCTTGGCAGGACTTTCTGCCATCACAACCGCGAGCAGCCTTTACAGCGACGGCACGCTTTTCCACGGCCCAAGACTGCAAGGTATTGAGTCGGTGGTGAAGTTTGACGATGCGAGCTTAGTCGCTAAGGTGAGTCTTCCCCATGTTGCGTTAGCGGACTGCGGGGATTTTGTGCCTAATCTCACGCCTAAAGGCTCACAAGCTTTTGCGGAAGATTTGTTGCTACAGGCGATGCTGGTATGGGCGAGACTCAAATATGGTGCGGCGAGTTTGCCATCAAGCATTGGTGAGTTTATCTCCCATGCGCCGTTTGCCTTTGGCGATAAAGGGTATTTAGTGCTCGAGGTGGTGAAACACTCTGGCCGTGCCCTTGAAGCCAATATCACGCTGTATCATCAAGATGGCCGTTTAAGCTGCGAGATGAACAACGCCAAAGTCACCATCAGCAAAAACCTTAACGGTGCATTCTTAGCTAATAAAGTTGCGGCTAATCAAACCGCTGCGAATAAAGCCATTGAAAGTGTGGAGGCAAAAGTCGAGTGAATTTAGCCCACACTTTAGCAACGCTACATAGCGGCCAAACTGAAACGTCGATAGCTGACACGGCTATGACTGAAAAGCTTGCCAAGCCACTGCGTATTGCAGTGTTGCTTGGCGATGCCGTCAACCTTGACTCTCACTCAGCCCAAGTATTAGGGAGATTTACGGAACGTGAAAGAGTTCAAATTTGCGCTGCCGATGCCAACCAATCGACAGATCATGAACCGTCAGTGTATGAGCAAAGCTCGCTCACTGCCTTGTTAGGCCAAGCAACAACAGCCATTGAGCAAGGCAAGCTCGTTGAACTTAAATTCAATGATGGCAATCTGCCCCAGTCTCTGTACTTGCTCGATGGTTTAACCGCCGCCAAACTGCGCCTCCACGCCCACGCGTTTATCGCTGGTTTTGCCGCTGGCAATGAGACTACAGGTGTTGTAAATGCAGGTGTTGCTAATGCAGGGGCGGTTGCTAATGCGGCATTAGCGGCGGCAAAGCGCAGCCCAGCTCAAACCGTTCAACATCAGACTGTCGCCAACACTCTCAACGAGGCATTTGTTGCGCTGCGCCAAGGTGTAACCGCACTCGCCGCGCGAACACAAGCGCCGCTTCATGGCGCTACTGATATTAAAGAGGCAAACGGCACCAATCATCAAGCTGGCTATTGGTTTAGCGACCAACATCAAGCGCGGGTTTTATGTCTAAATCTTGTAACAAAGAATCTAGCGGCAACAAGATCAAACCCAGCAGATACCTTGCTGGATTCAGGCCAAGATATTTACCAGAGCCTAGTACTGACCCAAGGCACACAAGTTATCGCGCCCAAAGCTCTTGTTGATGAAAACCAGCTGTTTGTGCCGATAAGTGCTGACAATATTGATTCACTCATCGCGCAAGTATTTCAACTTTTGCAGCGAGTTAACACTCTGGGAAATGGTGCGGGCACACTGGAAAATGGCGCCGGCTTGCACGCTGACTTTCGCGCTGAGCAACTCAAACCTTGGTTTGAACGCTATGATGCCAACGCAACACTGGCATTAGTCTTGATGGCGGCATCGATTGACGACCTCAAACTTGAAGCCAAAGCTATGCTTACGGCGCTTGAAAGTGATGCAGTGCGTCATCATGGTCAACACTTTAAGACGCCAGCGGGTAGCTGTTTCACCGCTAAGCCGCTAGGGGATGCGGGGCTGACCTTTGTTTATCCCGGCGTTGGCACTGTTTACGCCAATATGTTCAATAACTTGCATGAATATTTCCCCACGCTGTATCACCAGCTAGAACGTGAAGGCGATTTAAGCGCCATGCTGCAATCTCCGCTGATATATGCGGCAGATGTTAAAACCGCGGCTGGCATGAACCTAAGTCAGCAAGCGATTAGTGGCGTGGGCGCCAGTTACCTATTCACTAAGCTGTTGACCCAAGTCTTTAATATTAAACCAAAAATGGCGCTGGGTTACTCAATGGGCGAAGCGGCCATGTGGGCCAGCCTAGATGTGTGGCAAACACCCCATGCTATGATCAACGCCACCGAAAATAGTGATATTTTCAACCATGCCATTTCTGGCGAGCTAACCGCAGTGCGCCGAGCATGGCAGCTTGCAGATAATGAATCCATAGTGTGGAACAGCTTTGTGGTGCGCGCCGACAGCAATGAAATCAAGGCATTATTGCCAGAGTTTCATCGTGCTTATTTAGCCATCACCCAAGGTGATACTTGCGTCATTGCAGGCTGCGAAACTAGCTGCAAAGCCCTGCTTGCCACGTTAGGCAAACGCGGGATTGCCGCCAATCGCGTCACGGCAATGCATACCGCGCCAGCCATGTTAGTCCATGGGCAAGTACAAGATTTCTATACTCAAGCAGTGAAACCTGAGGCGCTGGAAGCGGCGGCGCAAGATTCGTCTATTCGCTTTATCAGCGCAGCGCAAACTGCGCCAGTAACCGTGGATAGCCACAGCATTGGCCGCGCGATTGCCGATACCTTTTGTTCGCCACTCGACTTTAGTGCACTCATTCAAAATGCCACTGAGCAAGGCGCAAGGCTATTTGTCGAAGTGGGCGCCGATAGGCAAACCAGCACACTCATAGATAAAATTAGCCACGCCCATGCAGGCCAAAGCACGGCGAACGAGGCAACAGTCGCCATTGCTTGCAATGCCAAGGGTGCCGATGCGATTACCTGCTTACTCAAGTGTTTAGCTCAGCTAATAAGCCACAGAGTGCCGCTTTCGCTCACGCCGCTCATTCAGCCATTAAGTGCTAACAAAGCCCCTTTATCATCAGCAGTATCACCACAAGGAGAACCCCAGTGAGTTCTCAGCATTCCCCTACTATTGATAAAACTACCGTGCCTATGATTTTGTCAAAAAGTGCGTCAAACCGCGCATCAAAAAGTGCGTCAAAAATTGCGATTGTCGGTCTTGCGACTCAGTATCCTGATGCCGATAATCCGCAAACTTTCTGGCAAAATCTGCTGGATAAAAAAGACTCTCGCAGCCAAATCAGCCGCGAGAAGCTCAATGCCAATCCCGCCGAATACCAAGGTGTGCAGGGTCAGTCTGACCGTTTTTACTGTGATAAGGGCGGCTACATCCAACACTTTGAGTTTGATGCTAAGGGCTATCAACTGCCTGAGTCCGCCTTTGACGGGTTAGATGAAAGCTTTTTATGGGCACTCGATTGCAGTCATAAAGCCCTTCAAGACGCAGGGATTGCTCCAAACGATACCGTACTGGCGCGCACAGGTATCGTAATGGGAACCTTGTCGTTCCCCACGGCCCGCTCCAACGAATTATTTTTGCCTCTGTATCATCAAACCGTTGAAAAGGCGCTGCAAAACAAACTTAACCAAAGCGCATTTCAGCTGGCTGACTTTGGCAATTCAGTTAACGATCTCAATGCCAATAGCCAAACCTTAAACGTCGCCAATGGCGCCGTTGCCCACACAGCCTCAAAGCTGGTCAGCGATGCACTCGGTTTAGGTGGCACTCAGTTAAGTCTGGACGCCGCCTGCGCCAGTTCGGTTTACGCACTTAAACTCGCCTGCGATTACCTAACAACTGGCAAGGCCGATATGATGCTTGCAGGCGCAGTATCGGGCGCAGATCCCTTCTTTATCAACATGGGATTCTCGATTTTCCACGCCTATCCAGATCATGGTATTTCGGCACCCTTTGACAGCAACAGCAAGGGCTTATTCGCCGGAGAAGGCGCTGGGGTTTTAGTCTTAAAACGCTTAGAAGATGCCGAGCGCGATGGCGATAACATCTATGCCGTCGTTAGCGGCATTGGTTTGTCGAACGACGGTAAAGGCCAGTTTGTATTAAGCCCCAACAGCAAGGGCCAAGTGCAAGCCTTCGAGCGCGCCTATAGTGCGGCAAACACACTGCCCGCCAATATCGAAGTGATTGAATGCCACGCCACGGGCACGCCGCTTGGGGATAAAGTCGAACTCGCCTCGATGGAACGCTTTTTTGAGGACAAACTCGCAGGCTCTGCAGTGCCGCTGATCGGTTCAGCAAAATCCAACTTAGGCCATTTACTCACAGCCGCGGGCATGCCGGGGATCATGAAGATGATTTTTGCCATGCGCTCGGGCCGCTTGCCGCCAAGTATTAATTTATCGGCGCCGATATCCTCACCTAAGGGTTTGTTTAGCGCTAAAAATCTACCGACAGAACTGCATGCGTGGCCCGATAAAGCTGGCAATGACCGCCGCCACGCGGGTGTTTCCGTGTTTGGTTTTGGCGGCTGTAACGCGCATTTATTGCTGGAATCCTATGTACCGGCAAATACCAGTAGCAAACATCAGCAGAGTACAGCCCAAGTAAGCTATCAACATACACCATTAAATATCATTGGCTTAGCATCGCACTTCGGGCCTTTATCCTCCATAAATGCGCTGGATAACACCATAAGCGCGAAGCAAGATGCCTTTATCCCGCTGCCCACTAAACGTTGGAAAGGCTTAGATAAACACCCTGAGATTTTAGCTAACTTTGGTTTGCCTTCTGTCCCGCAAGGCGCATATATCGACCAGTTCGATTTTGACTTCCTGCGCTTTAAAGTGCCGCCCAATGAAGACGATCGCCTGATCTCCCAGCAACTGCTGCTGATCAAAGTGGCCGATGAAGCGATCCGTGATGCCAATCTAAAACCCGGTGGCAAGGTGGCCGTATTAGTGGCGATGGAAACTGAACTCGAATTACACCAGTTCCGTGGCCGCGTAAATCTACACACCCAACTGGCAGACAGCCTTAAAAAACAAGGAATAACACTCACGCAAGCTGAGTATCTCGCCCTTGAAAAAATCGCCATGGACAGTGTGCTCGATGCCGCCAAACTGAACCAATATACCAGTTTTATTGGCAACATCATGGCGTCACGTATCGCATCCCTTTGGGACTTTAACGGCCCTGCCTTTACCATTTCGGCGGCGGAGCAATCGGTCGCCCGCTGTATCGATGTGGCCGAAAATCTGTTGTCCCAAGAATCCTTAGATGCCGTAGTGATCGCCGCCGTCGATTTAAGCGGCAGTCTAGAGCAAGTCATCCTTAAAAACGCCGTATCGCCAGTGGCATTTACTGCCACTGACGCAGGCTGGAAAGTCGGTGAAGGTGCTGGCGCGTTAGTGCTCACAACAGCGCAATCAAGTGCAGCCCAGCCAAGTAATGCCGCTGACAATGCTAATACCAATAGCAGCTATGGCAACAGTTATGGTCACATCAGCGGCCAAGTATTTGGCGCGATTTGTGACATACAAGGTAATAGCAACACAGCGCGCATTTGCGATGACTTGCTAACCCAAGCCAAGGTGAATAGCAGCCAGATTAGCTTGATTGAAACCAGTATTGCGGTTGAGCAACTTGACGATTCAGAGTTGGTACTCAATACCCTGCTGCCGAGTGTGAACCAGCGCAGCCAAGCCGCTGATACCCTAGGCCACAACTTTGCTGCGGCGGGAATGGCGAGCATGTTGAGCGCGCTGCTTCAGCTTAAAAATCAGGTGCAGCTTAAAAATCAAGCGCAACTTAACAAGCATTCTTCTCAAGCTCAGCAGCACGCGCTCGTTGCCACGTTTAGCCAAGGTAAATGCTCGCAGTTACTGCTCAGCCAAAGTGCCACGCAAGCATACAATTTGCAGCAAAGGCTTGAACAAGACTTAACGCTTTCAGAGCAAAAACACTTAATAAAACAAGTAACGCTCGGTGGCCGCGATATCTATCAACATATCCTGGATACGCCGCTCGCAGGTCTTGATGCTATACAACAAAAAGCCCAAGCCATGACAGCACTGCCAGCGCGCAGCCAACGCAAACATTTGGCCCAAATAGCGAGCAAAGACACGAGTCGCTTTGCAACAAGCAGCCCAACCACGGCTCAACAAAAAGAGACATTAAGCAGCATGCCAATGAATGCCCTAAGCACGCCCAATAAAAACGCCACTCAAGCAGAGCTAAAAGACGCGGCATTTTTAAGCAATCAGCAACTCGCCCGTGAAGCCCATTTAGCCTTTTTACAAAGCCGTGCTGAAGGCTTGAAACTAGCCGATGCCTTGATGAAAGCCCAGCTTGCCAGCGAGTTAGCCGTCAATGGCCAAGCTGCGCCAGTACAACAGCAAGCCATTGTTCAGGCATCTGCGACAGCGGTTCTTCCACATCCAGTGCTTTATCCCAATCATGCAAAAGTGCCTGAGTACACGCCGCCAACACCGATAAGCAAGCCTTGCATTTGGGATTATGCGGATTTAGTCGAGTACGCCGAAGGTGATATTGCTAAAGTATTTGGCCCAGATTATGCCATTATCGACAGCTATTCGCGTCGTGTACGCCTGCCAACGACTGACTATTTGCTAGTATCTCGGGTAACGAAATTAAACGCCCAGATGAACCAATATCAGCCTTGCACTATGACCACGGAATACGACATTCCTGTGGACGCGCCGTATTTGGTCGATGGCCAAATCCCTTGGGCCGTGGCGGTCGAATCGGGTCAATGCGACTTGATGCTGATCAGCTACTTAGGTATCGATTTTGAAAATAAAGGCGAGCGCGTTTATCGCCTGCTCGATTGCACCCTGACCTTCCTTGGCGACTTACCGCGCGGTGGCGACACCCTGCGCTACGACATTTCCATCAATCACTTTGCCCGCAATGGTGATACCTTGTTGTTGTTCTTCTTCTCCTACGAATGTTTCGTGGGCGACAAGCTGATCCTGAAAATGGATGGCGGCTGTGCCGGCTTCTTCACCGATAAAGAACTGGCCGACGGCAAAGGCGTTATTCACACCGAAGCCGAAATCAAAGCGCGCAACCTCGCCTTGAATAATCCGAATAAACCGTGCTTTAATCCGCTGCTTGATTGCGCGCAAAACCAATTTGATTACAGCCAAATCCATAAACTGCTCGGCGCCGATATCGGTGGCTGTTTTGGCGGCGCACACGCGGCGCATCAAGCCCAATATGGTTTGCAGCCCTCTTTATGTTTTGCCTCCGAAAAATTCCTGATGATTGAACAGGTCAGCAATCTTGAGGTGCATGGCGGTGCGTGGGGCTTAGGCTCAGTGCAAGGCCATAAGCAGCTCGAAGCTGATCATTGGTATTTCCCGTGTCATTTCAAGGGCGACCAAGTGATGGCGGGATCGTTAATGGCCGAAGGCTGTGGTCAATTACTGCAATTCTTTATGCTGCATATTGGGATGCACGCCAGCACAGAAGAAGGGGGCGTCAAAAACGGTCGTTTCCAACCGCTCGAAAATGCGTCACAAAAAGTGCGCTGTCGCGGTCAAGTCTTGCCGCAATCTGGCCTGCTCACCTATCGTATGGAAATCACCGAAATCGGTATGAGCCCGCGCCCGTATGCTAAGGCGAATATCGATATTTTGCTCAATGGCAAAGTGGTCGTGGATTTCCAAAACCTTGGAGTGATGATCAAAGAAGAAGCCGAATGCACCCGCTACCTCGCGGATAATGCCAACAGCACAGTTAACCATGTAGCTAAAAAAGCTGTTTCGGCTGCGCCGCTTGTTTCAACAGCACCCGTATTGTTAGCCGCGCCGCTGATGGCGCAGCTGCCCGATTTAACTGCGCCAACCAACAAAGGCGTAGTGCCGCTTAAGCATGTGTCTGCGCCGATTGCGCCAGCGGATTCAAAGTATGCTAACCGCGTGCCCGATACCCTGCCGTTCACGCCGTACCACATGTTCGAATTTGCCACTGGCGACATCGAAAACTGCTTCGGCCCCGATTTCAGCATCTATCGCGGCCTAATTCCACCGCGCACGCCTTGCGGTGATTTGCAGCTCACGACTCGCGTCATTGCGATTGACGGCAAACGCGGCGAACTGAAAAAGCCCTCTTCGTGTATAGCCGAATACGAAGTGCCTGCAAACGCTTGGTATTACGATAAAAACAGCCATCACGCCGTTATGCCCTATTCTGTGCTGATGGAAATATCACTGCAGCCAAACGGTTTTATCTCAGGTTATATGGGCACCACCTTGGGCTTCCCCGGCCAAGAGTTGTTTTTCCGTAACTTGGACGGTAGCGGTAAGCTGCTGCGCCACGTGGATTTACGCGGCAAAACCATAATGAACGACTCACGTTTGTTATCGACTGTGATTGCTGGCAGTAACATCATCCAAAATTTCAGTTTTGAATTAAGCTGCGATGGCGAGCCTTTCTACCAAGGTAAAGCGGTATTTGGTTACTTCAAGGGCGATGCACTGAAAAACCAGTTAGGCATAGACAACGGCAAGATAACTCAGCCTTGGCATGTGCAAAATGGCATAGCCGCCGATAGCCAAATCAATCTGTTAGATAAACAACATCGCAGCTTTAATGCACCACAAGGTCAGCCACATTACCGTTTAGCGGGCGGTCAACTTAACTTTATCGACAAGGCTGAAATCGTGAAAGCCGGCGGTAAAGCGGGCCTTGGCTATTTATACGCCGAGCGCACCATTGACCCGAGTGATTGGTTCTTCCAATTCCATTTCCATCAAGATCCTGTGATGCCAGGCTCCTTAGGGGTTGAAGCCATTATCGAGCTGATGCAAACCTATGCGATTAACCAAGACCTTGGTGCGGGTTTTAAGAATCCTAAATTTGGGCAGATTTTATCGGATATCAAATGGAAATATCGCGGCCAAATTAACCCATTAAACAAGCAGATGTCGCTAGATGTACACATTACCAGCGTGACAGACGACAATGGCAAACGCATCATTATGGGCGATGCCAACTTGAGTAAAGATGGTCTGCGGATTTATGAAGTTAAAGATATCGCCATCTGTATTGAAGAAGCCTAGCGAGTTTACGCAGTTAGAAAGACGCTAATCTCGAATAACGAATAACGAATAACGAATAGTTGCGCCGCCTTGGCTATCCACATCACCAAGGCGGCACAAATAACATGAGAACACCTATGACTAGCCATACTCTAGATCAATTCAATAGCAATAACGAAAAACTCAGCCCTTGGCCGTGGCAAGTCAACGATGCAGAGCTGTGCTTTGATATCGACGCATTAGGCAAAAAACTCAAAGATTTAAGCCAAGCCTGTTACTTAGTGAATCACAGTGAAAAAGGCTTAGGCATAGCGCAAACAGCCGAAGTCACCACAAGCGACAGCCAAGCGCCACTAGGCTCACACCCCGTCAGCGCCTTTGCGCCCGCCCTTGGCACCCAAAGTTTAGGCGACAGTAATTTTCGCCGCGTACACGGGGTTAAATACGCTTACTACGCTGGCGCTATGGCTAACGGTATTGCCTCGGAAGAACTGGTTATCGCGCTGGGCCAAGCGGGCATTTTGTGTTCGTTTGGCGCGGCGGGGTTAATCCCATCCCGCGTTGAAGCGGCCATTACTCGCATTCAAGCGGCGCTACCCAATGGTCCTTACGCCTTTAATTTAATTCACAGCCCAAGCGAGCCCGCATTAGAGCGCGGCAGTGTTGAGTTGTTCTTAAAACATAAAGTGCGCACGGTCGAAGCCTCGGCATTTTTAGGCTTAACGCCGCAAATCGTCTATTACCGCGCCGCAGGTTTGAGCCGCGACGAACATGGCGAAATCGTCATTGGCAACAAAGTCATCGCAAAAATCAGCCGCACCGAAGTCGCGACTAAGTTTATGGAGCCAGCGCCAGCCAAAATCCTCCAGCAACTAGTGAGTGACGGCCTTATCAGCCAAGACCAAATGGCGATGGCGCAACTCGTGCCGATGGCGGACGACATCACAGCCGAAGCCGACTCAGGCGGCCATACCGACAATCGTCCATTGGTCACGCTATTGCCGACGATTTTGGCGCTCAAAGATGAAATCCAAGCTAAGTATCAATATAAAACGCCCATCCGTGTTGGCGCAGGCGGCGGCGTCGGCACACCCGATGCAGCATTAGCCACCTTCAACATGGGTGCGGCATTCATCGTCACAGGTTCTATCAACCAAGCTTGCGTCGAAGCGGGCGCCAGCGAACACACACGTAAGTTACTCGCCACCACAGAAATGGCCGATGTGACTATGGCGCCTGCCGCCGATATGTTCGAAATGGGCGTGAAATTACAAGTGGTTAAGCGCGGCACTTTGTTCCCGATGCGCGCCAATAAGCTTTATGAGATCTACACCCGTTACGATTCGATTGATGCCATCCCTGCGGACGAGCGTAAAAAGCTCGAAGAGCAAGTGTTCCGCTCATCACTCGATGACATTTGGGCTGGCACAGTAGCCCACTTTAACGAGCGCGATCCTAAGCAAATCGAGCGCGCACTGGATAACCCCAAACGTAAGATGGCGCTGATTTTCCGCTGGTATTTGGGTCTATCGAGCCGCTGGTCAAACACAGGCGAAGTCGGCCGCGAAATGGATTACCAAATTTGGGCAGGCCCAGCGCTCGGCGCATTTAATGCGTGGGCCAAAGGCAGTTATTTAGATGACTATAAGGCCCGTAATGCGGTGGATTTAGCCAAACATTTAATGGTGGGCGCAGCATATCAATCCCGCATTAACCTGCTGTTATCCCAAGGCGCGAGCATTCCAGTTAGCCTGCAACGCTGGAAACCATTAAATCGTTTTTAAACGTATTTAGCTCATATCATCTTGTATTATAAGATCATAATATCTTCAAGCCGACACAAACTCACAGTGTCGGCTTTTATTTGTCTTTACTTATGAACGACATCAGCTCACAGTCTTTGATTCAACGTATTAGGCTGAAACTCTTACCGAAGCTTAGGTAAAAATTGCCTACCCCTCTTTTAATTCACTCACACCATTTTAAATAAAATGATTTAAATTATATTTAAAATCAATTAACTACTTAAAATTTTTAAAGTTGGCATTAAGATCGCAATCAAGTAAGAGCCATTAGCCGTTACCTTACAAGTGACACAAACGGTCATGAGAAGGATTAATACAAGGGCAGGAGGTTATTATGCTAGGTTGGACATTAGTATTTCTAGTTGTTGCCGTGATTGCCGGGTTGTTAGGATTTGCTGGGATTGCTGGCGCAGCGGCGGGAATAGCGAAAATCATTTTCTTCATATTTATTGTGTTATTAGTGATTTCTCTGCTGATCAATGCCCTTAAGGGTAAATCACCGCGACTATAATTTTTTTTAGAAAAGGAGATAGATATGAAACCATTTACCCTGATGACAAGTGCAGCATTCGCATTATTACTCGCCCTAGGTTTAACGGCCTGTAGTGATAACAAAGCCGAAGACGCGGGCGAAAAAATCGATGAAGTAATGACTGATACAGGTAACGCCATCGAAGATGCCTGTGAAGAAGTCAAAGAAGGTGTTAAAGCTAAAGATACTAAGTGCTAAACAAACCTGACTTTAGGGTGGCAATAGACTCGTCTACTGCCACCCTTTTGGTTTAGACTCGCTCATTTCTGCATCTCTCATCTCGACATCTATCCATTCAAGTGCAACGATTTTAACCAAGAACAATGGCATTGGAGGACTTGCATGCTAACGAAGATCCACATCAAATATTTGTACACTGCAGGTGCAGTATTGTTAGCCTATTTTGCAGTAACAGACACTTCTCCCCTGCTCACTTTCATTTGTGCATGGACAAGTCTGTCACTGTTTTTAGTCGGTTCCGCCTATTGGTTTAATCTCGCCAGTATTTTTAGAAAACGCCAAGATGGCACTATTCCTTGGTATATTCGTTGGGGTTTTATTCCCTTTTTATTAGGCTGTCGACTCTATAACCACTGGGCCAGAAAATACGATTCAGTACCGCCCATGCAAAGGATTGATGAACATCTGTATCTCGGCTGTAGACTCTTTTCCGCAGATCTGGAAAAGATTAAAGCCAATAAGATCACTGCCATTCTGGATGTCACCGCTGAATTTGATGGCTTAGATTGGTCGCAATTTGAAGATCATATCGAGTATTTAAATATTCCCATCCTCGACCATAGCGTACCGACTAGCGCCCAACTCAATCAAGCCGTTAACTGGCTGCACCGCCAAGTGCGCGCCAATAAACAGGTACTCATCCACTGTGCTATGGGTCGTGGCCGCTCAGTGCTGGTACTCGCCGCTTATTTGGTTTGTAAAGATAAACAACAGCACTTCGCCGAAGTACTGCAGCAGATAAAGCAAATTCGCAAAACCGCTGGCTTAAACAAATGGCAATTACGCGCGCTCGATCGCATGCTCAGTCAAGGGAAAATTAACATCCACAAAGTAGCGTGGATTATCGCCAACCCAGTTTCAGGTGGCGGGAAATGGCAAGAATACCGCGAGCAAATCCAAGATGAACTCAAAGCCTATTTTGACCTAACGTTAAAACTCACAACAGCAGACGAAACCGCAAATGTCTTCGCCGAGCAAGCCCGTAATGCAGGCGCTGATATTATTATCGCCTGTGGTGGCGATGGTACTGTGACTGAAGTGGCCTCTCAAATCGTCGATACGGATATCGTCTTAGGCATCATTCCTCTTGGCACAACTAATGCCCTCAGCCATGCCCTCTTTGGTTTAGGCAGTAAGCTTATTCCTATCTCTCAGGCGCTGGATAATATTATTCAAGGGCATTGCCAAGCCATTGATACCGCGCGTTGTAATGAGGCGTTAGTGTTGTTGCTCGTAGGCATAGGGTTTGAGCAACAAATGATTGAATCCGCAAACCGTGAGCGTAAAAATGCTCTCGGCCAGTTTGCCTACCTCGATGGCTTATGGCGCGCAGTGAATGCCGATATCACTTTAACCATCCAGCTCAGCTTAGATGATGCAAAACCCACAACATTGACGACCCATAGCCTAATCGTTGCCAATGCCGCACCGTTTACCAGCGTGTTGGCGCAGGGCGATGGCGAGCCAAACATGACCGACGGTTTACTCGACATTACTTGGTTGGATGCTGGCGATGAACCCAAAGAGCAGTTGCTTAGCCTCGCTGAATTAGCGATTGCGGGATGGGTAAAAGAAGGCAATAAAAATGTGCGAGATCAACAAGCGAGTGCAAGTAAAGTCCATCATGCCCATGCTAAAAAGGTCACCATCAGCAGCCAGCCTAAGTGTAAATATGTGATTGATGGTGAAGTATTTGAGCCTGCAGATCTCACTATTGAAGTCCAGCCAGCATCTCTTAAAGTGTTTGTTCCTTATCAGGAAACCACTGAGCAAGATGAGTGATCGTTGTGGAGGACATCCAGCCTAACTTTTTAGGCTGGATGACTGAGCATTTATAGAACGAACAAAAAATATAAAATATTCAACAAAATAAATATAACCAGCAGAACCAGTACCCGCATGAAATTAAATTCACTACCTTTGGGAAGTGATTTTTGAGTGGTGTTACTAAAATCCTGAAATTTACAGTCTATTGCCTGCGCACATTGCTGTAGAACTTGTTGTAATTCCTTTCTATCAGTACTGTCACCCAATATCAATTGAGCACCGTTGGGCTGATGCAATTCTAAATAAGCCAGATAATGTTGGACAGTATCTTCCGCTTGGCGATTGCGGCTGATCTGATGCCAGCGGGTGATTTGCAGCTGATAAAGTTGCACTGCTTTGATGTCCGAAAAGGCATAGGAACGCCACCGCCACAATCCCATATACCTCCCATTGAAGAAACCTTTACCGAGCCACAATTGCTGTTGCTCAGCATCTAACCAACACTGTTGCTGAACAAACGCAGTCGGTAACACGGGTAACAATAGAAACAGTGTTACCCAGCCGAGAACGAGCTGTAGTATCGGATCGGGTTGTAAATAGGTTGCTCTGGCGCAGAGTAAACCAAGCAGTAATAACCCAGCAGCAAACAGCCATAATAGAGGTCGGTACTGAGTACTCAGAGTTTGAATATAAAATGCATTTTTAGAAGGTTGATTGAGTTTCACTGAACTTGTTCCTTGTTCCAAAAATTATCTCACCATTCAATATTGACCTGTGCCAGTAACAATAAGAGGCATTGATAGTTTGCACAATCAACACCTAACTCATTTCTAGACGCTTTCGAGTTAAACCAAAGACTGACATCAACGTAAATAAACAGTTGCGATATAACTCATACTGCAAATATAAGCTGCAACTTTGCTGTTGCAGCTAAGGTGTTATTGACCCGCAGCAGTATCCTCACCGGTCCAGAGTCGCATGATACGATAAGGCGGTTTGGCTGTTTCGGCTTTTCCATTAAAGGCTTTTGCTTTATGCAATTGATTCACTGAAATATATAACCAGCCTGTTTCACCAAATTGCACACTATCTGGAAAATCCAGTAGTGGAGAACTGACCGCTGTTGTTAGTGTGCCTTTGTTATCTAGCATGGAAATGGCATTGTGGTTCAAATTGGTAAAGTAATGATTACCTTGTTTGGACGTTGCTGCGCCATCTGATACAGGCTTGGCTCCGACTAATTTTACCGTGGCGATAATTTTATCATTATTGCCTGTTTGTAAAGCCGCAGTCGATAACTGATACCAGTGAGTGCCATTCATTGCACCATAATAGAGTGTACTTCCGTCGGCAGATAAACTGATTGGATTGACCGCTACACTGGCGACTTTGCCATTAAACAATGTTGTTTTGTTATCTATGTTCATTACTGCATCCGTTTCGGCCTGCAGCGAGCTATGACCTGAAAAACGTATTGTATGACCATCGTCGATACGCACCGCTAAGAGGCCAGGGTTGGCGATATCAGCTAAATAAATCCAGCCTTTTTGAGAGTCGACAACCAAATCCTGCATAAAGCTGCCTTTAGGCGCGAGAGCTTGTGGTAGGACGATTTGTTTATATAGACTGCCGTCCTTAATGTTGAATCCCCAAATTCTTGTCTGGCCTAATTCTAACCCCATATCTGCGGTCCAGAGGTGTCCAGCCTTGTCCTGAGCAATACCTAATAAGGTATCAAATTGAGCAGTATTGGCTGTCGATGTTTTTTGCAAATCCATTGAAGGCCAAGCTTTATAAGCGTTGGTCTCACGATTAACTTCAATCAATTGCAAACCTGATGGTGTATCAAATGGATGTACTGTGGCAAAAATCCGACCTTGTGCAGTGACGCTGACATTGCCAGGTCGTATTGGCAATTCAGCGACTGTTTCAAGACTTCCTACTGCTGGGGTGGCGTTCACAAAACTACTGGCTGTCAAAGAAAGCCATAATGCTGTTGTTAATAAGTGTTTCATATTCTATCTCCGCTTTTTCTGTTTAAGGGCTGTAGAATAGGAGTTATTATTTACAAAAAAAAGAGTATAAAGTTTAGCTCTGTTTCAATATTAATTTGATAATTAATGTTTATTCAGCAGTCGTTTCACCGGTCTCGACTTGCTGCTCGTACTTGCTGAGCTTGTTGTAGAGGGTTTTAACGCTGATCCCCAGTTGTTCGGCGGTATCCGTTTTATTACCCTGAGTGGTTTCTAGTGCTTGATAAATAGCGATTCTCTCTAAATCATCTAAGCGCATGCCTTGGGGGATAACAACTTGTTCACCACCACATAAACCCACTTCATTCGTCTGAGGTAGCTGTAAATGGCTGGGTAAAATATCCTGATCGGCCAGAATATAGGCTCGCTCAATAGCATGTTTTAATTCGCGCACATTACCAGACCAAGGGTACTTAGCAATCATCTGAATACAGTCTTCAGCTAAGCTCTTATTCTGCTTTTCGGCCACGTTACGATAGGCAAGAAAATGCTGCGCAAGCCCAATAATATCCTCGCCACGTTCCCGTAAGGGCGGAACGCGAATGGGAAACTGAGCCAAACGAAAGTACAAATCTTCTCGAAATAACCCAGCCTCTATCGCCACTATGGGATCACGGTTAGTCGCTGCCACAATACGTACGTTTGCACGTTGCACTTTGTCGCCACCCACAGGACGATACTCGCTATTTTCCAACACTCTGAGTAACTTCACTTGATGATCAATCGGCATTTCGGTGACTTCATCGAGAAACAAGGTCCCGCCTTCAGCCTGTTCAAATACGCCTTTGTGATCGCGATTCGCCCCCGTAAATGCGCCTTTGACATGACCAAACAGCTCACTGTCGACCAATTCTGGGCTTAATGCACCACAGTTAATCGCAATAAAAGGCTCGTTCACCCTAGGGCTGGCAAGATGTATGGTATTAGCAACCAGTTCTTTCCCGACCCCACTTTCCCCAATAATCAGCACATTACTGCCTGTCGCAGAGACGCGACGAATTGTACGATATAGCTTGTGCATAGGAGCTGATGAACCAACAAGCAAACCGTATTGGTCTAGCTCGCTAGCAAAAGGATGCAGTCGATTAGGCGATGATGCTAAATACTGTGCAAAATCAGCAAAAATTTCGCTGATTAGCGGCATATCGTAAGGTTTGCGAAAGTGGTAACCCGCAAAATGAGACATTAACTGATCAAGATTAGGGTTTGGCTGACCGTCGGAGAGAAAAATAAACTCAATATTTGACATGGCCGCATTATCCAGCAGCACAAGGTAATCTTCACGACTAAGACTGGATAACTCAATAATGGCAACATCGACGTGATTTGCCTCTAGCTGCTCTATCCAAGGCAAGTCATCGACACTGCGTAGCTTATTAAAGTCAGCAGCGCCAGCAAGTTCGATGATTGCTTGCTCGGCGCTAACATCCTGCAAGTGATAAAAAAGTGTCAGTCGAGCCATGCGTATCTACTCCCTGTATGAAAAACTACTGTATGTCAGCCATGAAATTTTAACAACAGCAACGGTAATAGTTGCCGATGTTCTAAGATGATATCTCGATGAACTGAGAATATCAGTCTAAAAATCAGCCTGTTAAAATATCATTAAAAACGAGAACAGAATATGCATGGTAGCTGAACGAAACAAAATCAGTTTACCCAAGCAGTTAAACAATCTATGTCGAACACTGGCATTAGGAGGCCCATAATGAAGTCTAATGTTGTGCAACATCAGACTGATATCCGCGCCGATATCATGTTGATCGATGAAATCATCAAGCTGAATCAAGAAGGACTCATATTTTACAACCAAGCGAGGAGGTATGTCGAAGACTATAATCTTAAACGTGTTTTTTCCGCCAAAGCTAACATCCACCAACGAATGTTAACTCGGTTTGAACAGCTGAGACGTTTGGCTGACGAGCCAATTAATGGCCTAAGTCACACCGTGCCCGTCACTTATACTCAAGCAACAGAATTGCTGCAACAGTGCCAAATTTCGCAGGCTATGACCGCCCTTGTCGATATAGAGCAGCAAGTGCTAATCCAAATAAAACAAGCAGTAAGGCAAGCGCATCAGCCACAACTTGCAAACCAACTTGCAGAGGGCGCCGCTTGGCTGCAAATGAGTTACGACGGTACGGGATCGCTCAATCACCATTAATTCCCTGTCGCTAAGTGAGCCATATTTAACCGACTCCCCTCCACTTTTATTACAGACATAATACCGCACTGATGAGTGCGGTTTTTTATGCTCGAATGATGGCTCAGCATGCCAGAAAAAATTACATTTTGTCGGTAAAAAAGACCGACCAAAAGGAAAATCCCAAGGTATAAAAACGCCAGATAAAACAATTAAAACATTAAAAATCATCATCTTAAAAACATTGGCACGATTAGCGCATTATCTAGCTTCGAGAAAACAACGGAGGATATGATTATGAAAACTACAACAGCATCAGTACTAGTGGCTTTACTTGTCGGTTCAATCAGTTTAAATGTGGCCGCCGCCCAAGATTGGAAAGGCGGAACCAAGGATGCGTGGATCGATGGAAAAGCAGAAACCACTTTACTGCTCAACACAAATCTCAATTCCTTCGACATCATTACAGATGTCAAAGATGGTAAAGTGACGTTAACAGGTAAAGTGGAAAGCAGTGTGGATAAAGCCCTCGCCACAGAGCTCATCAAGAGCTTAGATGGGGTGAAAGATGTCGATAACCAACTCACTGTGATGAATGAAAAAGAAGGCACCAGTGAAGTTGTTGCCACCTTAACTGACTCTAAAGTTGCCACAGTCATCAAAACGCGTTTACTGTTTTCAACTGACGTATCCGGCACCCAAATTAATGTGGATGTTGCCAATGGCATAGTCACATTGAAAGGTGAAGTTGCCAGCGATGCAGAACGTCAACTAGCACTGAAAATTGCCGAAAATACCGACGATGTGAAAAAGGTCGTTGATAAAATTAAAGTGGTTAAAAAAGTGTCTTAACTCTCGCGACAACGGCATTTTTTAAATTAAACGTATTTTAAGTAACAGCACACCGATCTAGACTCAAGGTTCGATAGTGCTTTATGAAAAAAGAATCAAAAAAACCAGCCTCAGCTGGTTTTTTTTATGCCCATTTTCAGACTCAATCGAAAAGAATTACTCGCTTAAATTAAGAAGGGTGAATTCAGATGACTCGAATGATAATAAAGGAGAAGAGTTACAGAAAACTGAGCTAAAACGCAGGCGTTACTCAAGCTTCAAAGCCAAACTAAGCTTCAAAGCCAAACTGGAATGCATAAAAATGTTGGCCATTCTCAATATTGATGGTCATAGTGCCAGTTAACCCCTGCAACTCCCCCGCCCCAGAATGGGGTACCACTTCTAAGATCAGACGATTTTGTCCATCGGTCATAATGCCAAAATGTTGTAATACAAAACTGCCCTGCTTACCGCACAAATTACCAACCACTTGTTCAATGGCCACATAGCCAGCTGAGCCCTTGACTGACGTCATAGCACTGAGCATTTCCCCCTTGCTGCGCCCCTCAAGCTCACCATAAAAGGTTTTATCTAAGCCCATACGTCCTAACGTCACACCACCAATGCCAGTAGCATAGGGGCTATCAGGAGTGAGCTTAACATCAAATTTCCCAGTGATTTTGCTAACTTGCATGACACTCTCCTTGTCGAAATCTTATGCTGACCTATTGCCTGCTAACGCTTGCTACTGAAGCAAACATCACCCACTGACCGAAAAACAACTTAGCATAAGCCTGCGTAGATCCATAATGGCATTTACACGCTACTTATGTATGCTGGTCTCACTCACTATCATCTCTATGGTTTTGACTATTTCAGGGCTTTCAGACATGGGTTGGTCAGACGCTCTATCGCGATAAGTCACAGCAATTTTGAATGGGGCTTCGAAAGGATAAACAGGTTCAATACTATCCACCTCGATTCGATCACCAAGCATGACACTGCCTAAGTGTTTCAAGCTATTGTGTTTAAAATCCAGATTAAACAATCCAAGATACCAAAATACGCCTGAACCTTGAGTCGTCACAATAAAGGGCGCCACAAAAGGCATAGTTTGCATTTTAGGATCATCTTGAATCGGTGCGTCACTTTGGGTGTCCGGCTCTAGAGCGGGATCGAAATTTAACGGTGTAATGCGTAAGTAATCAAGTAATGCTCGACCTTTTACCTCACCATCTTGGTAGTCGCCCATAGCAAACTCTGTTTGTTTGATCTTAATAAAATGAGTCAATGCAACGGACTTGCCGCCCTCAGGCAGTATTATTTCAACAGGATTGGCGGTATTTAAGCTAAAGAGTTTAAGCATCACTTCTGATGCATTCGCCACAGGCTTTACCTCAAAAGGTGTCACAGTTTCGATCTCATTCGCCTGAGCCTGAGTTTTTTCATGCGCCATGGCTTCATCGTATTGCATCACCTGTCCATCTTCCATCACCATATAAATATCATCATTGGTCATGTTGAAACGGTAAATACCCGCAGCAAGTAAGGCTAATACCACTAAGGTTGCCGCTATGGTTAATTTTACAAACGTACTCATCTTCTCTCCCCAATCGCGCTCGTTATGCGCTACTTTTCTAACACCGATAAACTTCAAATCAATGTCGGAGCAGTATTACAGATACTGAGTTAAAGCGAAGTGGGTAAAGTGTAAAAAATGCCGCTATTTTGAATTTTGTCAGGCTAAGTTCAGATTGTCCTTAGCAAAGATAACTAAAGGCATTGAATTTTTATCACCTTACCGTCTTCAAGCTTAAAAAATGCATCTTGCGGCATGTCTTGTGCCCATAAAGCTTGATAATCCAGATCCGCATAAATACCGCGAAACACGGCCCCAGATAAAGCATGAGAAACGACAATGACACGTTCAGGTACGCTCGGATCGTTCAGCCAATCCTTAAGACGCTCAGTTATACTGGCAAATGACTCAGCATTTGGAGCATAGGTATACCAGTCGACGATGTGACTTAACTCAGGCTGGGTTTGCTTAATGTCAGGGACGCGCTGCTGTTCCCAATCACCAAGACCAAATTCAATTAAACGCGCATCCTTTTGTAACCGTGCAATAGGAAAACCAATTTGTTGACAAATAATTTCGGCAGTCTGTACTGCTCGCCCTAAAGGACTAACATAAAATGCCCATTCATCCACACTGTAGATACGCTGCATCAGTACTTCCCCAACCGCTTGTGCCTGTAACTTTCCCAACGCCGTTAGAGGAGAATTACAACGTCCCTGTAAACGTAACTCTGCGTTAAATTGTGTCTGCCCATGACGTAATAGATAAATCGTTTTTTTAATCAATTTGAGAACCTAGAAACATATTGCTGAAATACAGACTTAGTGTTATGTGCTAAGCTACGCTTTGGCATTGATAATGGGAAATGTCATTATTCAGTATCAAATGACGTCCTTTAGCATCAGAATGTAAAATACTCAAACTTACTGGACGAATGGTATTCCAAAGTGTTTCAGAATTTTGTTCAGTCAGGAAATAATTAGTCAATAATTTAACCATCAAAGATTCTAATACAATAAGCACATTACCACTGTATATCATGCCAATATTTTCAATGATTTCAAAAAGACGTTTCTCTACTATTTTTAATTGAGCATAAATAGATGAGCAAAAACCACGGGATTGCAACATCATAGTATGAATACACAGGGTTAAATCAAAACATTCTCCATTAACGTCAAAATCGGCTTTAAAATCCTCCAATGCTAACTTTTTAATCACAGATATGGATTTTTTCCGTCCCCGGTTTAATATTCCAGCCGTTTCTATCGATAATGGTGACGTGCAAGAGTATACCATTTCAAACCGAGTATCCCTCAATGAGTTTGCTAGCATATTTGCATGCAATTCTCCGAGATTAGACAGTGAATGATGAGAAGGTGCAGACAGGTCGTACACTTCTAAAGATTTTGCATCCCCTTGACTAATTAGATATATAGTAGCCAATTAAATCACCTCAAATTTTATAGTAAGTTCGACAATCTTAGCCGAGAGCAAGCTAAAGCAACCTACACTCGGCTACATTTTAGACGGTTAAAAAACGTGGCGGACACCTAATGTAATAACTTTATCGTCGCCAACATCTTGCTTTATACCAGACAATCTATATTCGCCTTCGTATAAGGAAAAATGAGTATAAACTCGAGTCGATTTAGTCACTTTTTTGTCGATACCAATAGTAAACTGGCTGATATCAACGTCAGTCACCTCATCATTTTGGCCAACAAGTTTAGAAAAGTAGCCACCTAATCCAGAACGATCTTTACCAAACTCAGCTTTTAATGTTATACCCAATAAATCGTAGGTAGCATTGATAAAATAGGAGTGTCCTTCCATATTGGAAAACGTCAAACTTTCAGTATGTTGAAATATCCCACCAAGTTTAACGTCTCCTAACTTAATTTGTGTAACAGCACGATAAGCATCAATATTAGCGATACCTTTATTAAGTGCTGCTGCTAAATAATAATGACTATTCTTGAGTTCCTTATCACCACTAGTCATACTCAATGCGTACAAATTATCATCGACACCATAATTATCTTGCATTAAGTAAGTGGCATTAAAATCAACTAGACCGAATAACTTTGGAGAGTAATACCACAGACCATCAGCACTTCGAGTCTGCCCAGCGACTAATTGATTGATATCGGCATTCGTTGTACCAAAAATATCGACTTTACCTTCTGACGTTTTAAAAACTGTATCATTTCGACCAATAAGCAAAGAGCCATAAACGGTTTCAATACCTAAATAGCTATTTCTTGCAGAGAATACTTTGCTAGAATCATTGGCACGGTTAGACGTATTATTTACGCCAAACTCCATCTTGTAGATAATATTAATGTCGTCATTTATGCTTGATTTACCTTTGAGACCAATATTGGATGAGTTATTTTCAAGATAAATGCCACTCTCGTCCACATTCACTCCGCTAGTGCCACTGTAAACAGTTGAACCTAACTCTGAATGGGTAACTGATAAATCAAGTCGCCCATAGATGCTAGGCGATTCATCTGCTGTAACAGATGCTGAATAAATGGCAAATACTAAAGCGGTTAAAATTGCTTTTTTCATCGTGTTTCTCTTACTTAGTTTGATATTAATGGTTTAAGAAGAAACTCTTTACAAAGGCCATGACAATTAACGCCATGACCGACTCGGTTTATCAATCGACCATAGTGACTTTCTTAGAACGCCATACAGAAGCTGCGAGTACAATGGATAGTATTGAAGTGCCTAACCAGAAGTATTGCGCACTACCAAAGTCATAATGCTTAACACCTGCCAATTCGGTCACTACGATTAATTTTGAAGAAACAATTTCTTGCAGGGATGCCGCGAGGTAAGAGAACAAACCAATGAAACCCTTCACTGCGCCTACCGCATTTTTAGGCATTAAGTCACAGGCCGTTAAACCGGCAAGGAATACGACTAAACCACCGATTGAAAAACCGATCAGGCCCAGACCAAAGGCATCCATAGTGCGACTCTCTGAACCCCAGAACAGTAGGCACATACCAACTATATTTGCTAAACCGTATAAGAAAGTCGGAATATGACGATTAGCATTGAATACTTTGTCAGAAATAATCCCAGATAAAATAGCCCCAATGAATCCTGCAATCGGATATGAAGACATAGCAACACCTGCATCAATCAAGGAATAGTTTTTTTCCGATTGCAGGTACAACACAGCCCAAGAACTCATGGCATAACGCGATGAATACATTGCTGCACACGCTAAGGCAATAATCCAAACTACGGGTTGTCTTAATACGAACAGTTGAGCTTTACGAATAGCGACAGGATCATGCCCTTTAACTGACTCAGGCTCTTCACCATAAGCTGTTGCAGGATCTGGTAAACCATAGGTACGAGGACGATCTTTTAGCAGCATGAACATACAAGCTGCAGCGGCAAATGCAGCAATACCAGCCCCAATAAAGCCTATCTGCCAGCCAAAAAAGCTTACTAATGAAGCAGTTAAAATCCAGCTAATTGCTTCACCGATATTGCGTGAGCCGCCCCATATAGAGTAAACACTGCCCCTTTGTTTAGGAGAGTACCAATGGAAGATTGAAACACATGAAGGAGCAGAACCCACGGATTGGAACCAGCCATTCATCCCCCAAAGTACTACAAAGAATACCCCTGCAACCCCCATTCCCATTGCCATGCAAGCAATAGAGGAAAGCATCAAGGAAACAGACATAAAACGGCCAATGTTGGCATAATCCGCTAAAAATCCATTTGAGAACTTACCAAATGCATAAGTAAAGAAGAATGCTGAACCCATCAAGCCTAATTCTTCAATGGTTACAACACCTGCGTCGAGCATAGGTTTTTTAACCACACTCAACGCCATACGTACTACATAAAACATGGCATAGCCGAACACTAAGCCGATAAAAACCTGCCATTGATATTTTTTATAAATTGAACGAATTTTTTCGGGCGTCTCGTTCATAATAGGTAGATCAGCACCGGTTTGAAAAAATTTCTTTATCATAGCTTGCTCCAAAAGTTGGAAGTCTCGTTAGCCAAAAAGTAACGATGCACATATTAAAAATTCGTGTAACATCATTTTCACAGACACCTTAATATCCGATATGAATTGCAACAAATTGGCGAAAACGAGTTAGTTTTGACACAAACTCGTCCTAGAAGCGCTAATTCCTATGTGTTAATACAAGGCGCGAACGATAAAGATGGCTTAAGCTATTTTCAGCCCTAAAAAATCGAGTCAAATTTGACTCAACTAGAATCAAACAAGAATTTAAAATTTTAAAAATATGCGAGTTGAATCACTTAATAAGGTATTGATGCCATGAGTTACATAAAACTGGACGAAATAAATCATGTTCTGCAAATAAAAATTAAAATTTTGACTCCATTTTTATTACTACTGTGGACAAGCATAGGATTAAGCTCACTCTTTAATTCCGCCTCTGCAGCAGAACCTCTAGTGGTATTAACCACCTTTTCTGAAGAACCTATGGGCGCCTTATTTGAAGAATTCAAACAGTTAAATCCAGATGTCCCCATTCAAGTGGTATATCGCAGGACTGGACCTGCATTAAAGTGGGTAAAACAATCGTCAATACATCCGGTAGATATGATTATTTCTTCTACTCCAACCTTCTTTCGCGATTTGGATAATGCGGGGCTTATTGTCGCCCCATCAGAACGCTATGAAATGCCGCCTTGGTTAAAAATACATGACCTTACTAAAAGCAATAAAACCATAGCATTAGGCTATTCTGGGATAACGATTATGTATAATCAGCGCTACCTAGAAAAAAACAACTTACCCATACCCCATACTTGGAAAGATCTCGCTGCTGCACAATTTTCTGGGCATATCATGATGAGTACGCCCAACAATTCTGGCACCACTCATATGATGGTCGAAGGAGTACTACAACAAAAAGGCTGGATTCAAGGGTGGGCATTACTAAGGGAAATAGGTGGAAATTTGGCCTCAGTTTCAGCAAGAAGTTTTGGAGTGAGTGAGTCTATCTCTAGGGGGCTTGTTGGCGCTGGCGTTGTAATAGATAGCTATGCAATTGACTCTAAATATAAATTTGACTTTACAAATTTTAATTATCTACCCAATACCGTTATACTTCCGACTTATATTTCCGTTACTTCCCGTGGCAGAAGTAAGGCGAATGTCGAAAAGCTTATCCAATATTTTCTCTCTACTAATGGCCAAAAGCTTATAAGCTCTAGTGCCGTTGCCAAACGTTCACTGACGGATTCTAGTCTTGCTAAAAGTACACAACCCGTCATTAATGAAGAAGTACTGTTTAACAGAGCCGATATTATCAATTCATTATTCGATCAGGTGATTACCTACCAATTACCTAAACTACAACTGGCATGGAAACTTATCCACCAAGCTGAAGCATCGACCACCATTTCATCTGATGAACAACAACTCATTAGTCAAGCACGACTATTAGCGAGTTCAGTTCCTATTGATGAAGCCGAGTCTTTATCTTTAGCACTACAGAATCAATTTATACAGATTTCAACAGAGCATAAGCACACCACAGAAATAGAACAAATTTTGTACCAGTGGCGCAAGAAAAGTGAGCATCAATTAGATCAGGCTATTAGTTTAATGAACAGCTTAGTGTCCAAAAAATCATGAAAAAATATCATTTTAAAATACCAACAACATTAGGAAGCAAATTAATGCTCGCCTTTGCGAGCATGACATTTCTCAATCTATCTATAGGAGTGACTACGGCTTTTATTTGGGAAGAACTCAGTAATAAGATAAATAATATCGTAGAGCATAGTCTGCCACCACTTAATGGCGCATATATACTAGAAAGATCAAGTGGGAATATACAGACTATTATCTCTAATAGCTATAAAATTAAAGATGAATTCGATTATAAAAAATTTGAGGCTGATATAAAAAATGAAATTATAACTATTGAAAAAGCCTATATGAACAGTAACCATGATAACGAGCTACTCCCTGAACAACGGATTGCACTCGATCATTTCTCAAGTTTAATCGAAAAACAAGATACGCTATTAAAACAAAAAATAACTTACAGCCAAGAACTTAATAACTTGCAAAAACGCATCACTTGGTTACATCAAGACCTTAATGACGAAATGACGCCCTTAATGCAAGAGGTCGAATGGCACGTGACTCGCTTACTGTCACATCCGGTAGGAAATACCTCGCCCAATGCATTAATGAGTGAATTTTTTATTTTGCAAGAATTATCCGCTAAAGAAACAGAACTCTTTACCTTAGTGAATGAAATTATTGATCAAAGATACACGCGAGAATTAACGAGCGCCTTCTATTACTTAGATCAAAAAATAGTCGAAATTGAAGAGTTAGTCGAAAAACTGAAGAGCTTTCCTTCCACGATCAGCCATAGGCAAATAATGAAGAATCTAATCAACCTTATCA
This sequence comes from Shewanella sp. S23-S33, assembly GCF_043359565.1. Taxonomy (NCBI): domain Bacteria; kingdom Pseudomonadati; phylum Pseudomonadota; class Gammaproteobacteria; order Alteromonadales; family Shewanellaceae; genus Shewanella; species Shewanella sp. S23-S33. The sequence continues at coordinate 148,346 of NZ_JBHFFD010000014.1, forward strand.
GCTCTAATGGTGAATTGATTCGACTCTTAAAACTGGATACTGAAGCTCAACTGGCATTATCACAATTAGCAACCCCATTAACTCAAGTGTTAACCCAATTTCACCGCAAAAACATTGCTACCTTGGAACAATCCAGCCAAGCATTCAACTCATTAAACATCAACACCAAATCTATGATAGTAAATGGAAAGTTGATTATTTTCCTTATATCCGTAATTTCTATTTTAATCAGTATTTTAGTATTGGCAATCCTCATTCGACAACGAGTATTAAAACGCCTTAATACCCTAGAAATTGATTTAAAAAATGTCGCTAACGGCCATTTAGACTGGCCGATAGCGACGCAAGGTAAAGATGAAATTGGCCACATGGGTGACTGCTTGCGACAATTCTGTGTCGATATGCAGGCAATGGTAAAAAGTAATGCTTTGACACTTATCAATAATGCCCAAGCAAGCTTGATTACATGTTATCCCAACGGGGAAATTGAATCGGCAAACCCTCAGGCATTACAATTACTGAGTTTAACCACGCTCGCCCCACAACTAACCCTTTGGCAAGCATTCCCCTCCACTAGCCAGCAAGTGTTATCGCAACAATTCGCGATTGATAGTGAGCTGCAACAAACGGGACGAAGTGAATGCATCCTCAATTTACTCAAGAATAACACCCCCCAATACTTGCATTTTCACCTGCAGGCATTCGAACACGCACGACAAGCAAAATACATGGTTACTATTACTGACATCACCAAACAAGAGCTCAATGCCCGCGAACTTGAGTCCTTAGTCGCTGACAGGACTTTAAATCTAACCTTGAAAAATCAAGAGCTAACGGCAGAAATAGAACAACGTGGCATTGCAGAAAGGCATTTACGTCAAGCGCAAGCAGATCTCATCCAAGCTGCCAAAATGGCTGCGGTAGGTCAGACAATGACAAGCCTAGCTCACGAGTTAAATCAACCACTTTCAGCAGTCAGTACCTATCTGTACAGTTGCCGTTTAGCACTAGCATCACATCAGTTCGACTTACTCACTGACATGCTAAGTAAAACCGAAATGATGAATTTACGGATGGCTAAAATTATCTCTGCTATTAGAAACTTCGCCCGAAAATCCCCCAGTAATATTGAAGCTGTTAGCCTAGATATCCGTCAACTCGTTAGTAACGCATTGGTACTAGTGGAAACCCGAGCTAGAAATGAAAACATCATTATTCATAACGAGTTAGATAAAGATCACATGATAATGGCAGACGCGGTTCAGGTAGAACAAGTACTGCTGAATATCCTAATTAACGCTATGGACGCCACCGCAAGTCAATTAGATAAACAGATCTTTGTATCAATATTCAATCAAACGAGCGCCAAATTAACACTGGCAATTTACGATAATGGCCCAGGATTTGACCCGAGTATTTTGCCTCTTATATTCACCCCGTTTAACACAACTAAGGCCGTAGGTCTGGGCCTAGGGTTGAGCATTTGTCGCTCAATACTCGAACGTTTTCAAGCTGAGATTTATGTGGCATCACACCTAAAAGGTGGCGCTATGATTATTTTGGAGTTTCACAATGCAGATTGAAAATTCGACGCAGTTTAATGTGCTACTTGTCGATGATGATGAGGATGTACTCACTGCCTATCGCCACTTATTACACCTATCAGGGTACAATGCTAAGGCAACCAACTCACCAGCTAAAGCCTTAGCGTTACTCAATGAAAACTGGAATGGGATTGTCGTCTCAGATATTTATATGCCCGCGATGAATGGCATGGACTTACTCGATGAAGTCAAAAAAATTGATCCTGAAATTCCTGTCATCATGATCACTGGTCACGGTGATATCCCACTCGCGGTCGAGGCAGTCAAACGCGGTGCTTTCGATTTCCTTGAAAAACCTCTCGACTCCGCTCAATTCTTACAACTGCTCAAACGAGCTCAACAAATCCGTCAAGGGATCATAGAACAGAGAGAGGCTATCTCTAGCACTTTTAAGGAACATCTATTCGGCACCAGTGAGCAGATCAATCTAATACGCCAACAACTGAGTCAAATCGCTAAAATAGATAAAGATGTGATGATTGAAGGACAAATGGGCACAGGTCGTCACTTAGTCGCATCTGTATTGCATAGCTTAAGTCAATACAAAAACAACAGCTTAATAATCCATGATTGCAAAGAGCATCCCACATTTTCGGAATTAGAAGCCAGTATAGTCAAAGCCCAAAATGGTACCTTAGTGCTGCGTTCGTTAACTCAGCTAGACCATGATCATCAACGCTGGCTATGTACTCGCTTACTGGATCAGGAAAGACTAAATACCAAAAGCCATCGTACGATTTGTATTTTCGATACCAATCCAGATGATGAAGTCAAAACAGGAGCCCTATTACCTGAGTTATATTACTACTTCTCACAGGCACGGATCCAATTGCCAAAACTCGCTGAACGCAAGAGTGATATTATTCCTTTATTCCGAAATTTTGTAAGCCAAAGCTGTAAGCGTTTCGATATTTCTATTCCCAAAATTGACTTGAATTATATCGATATTCTTAAACGCTACCACTGGCCAGGAAACATCCGTGAGTTACGAAATCTTGCCGAGCTCTATGCCGTTGGCATCATAAAACTTCCCGGTGAAGAAACCCTCAAACTAGTACAAACCCCTGATGCACCGTTGGATGAGCTCGTTGACGCCTATGAAAAACAAGTAATTGAAAATATTCTGTATCTTTGTTCAGGTAGAGTCACAGATGCCGCAAATTACTTAGGGATACCTCGGAAAAAACTGTACCTAAGAATGAAAAAGCTCAATCTAGAAAAGGATAAGTTTAAACCTAAGTCCTAGATACTATCTGAGCCAGATAAAAGACTACCGCGGTGATATTTAAAATATCACTGCGGCAATGGATTTTGTGTTTATAAATCGCACTACTTTTCATTTTTCCACAAGGCTGGGGTTTGGCTTGGTTGCCAATTGCTTTGGGAGAAATGGGCTTGCACTAAGGAATAGATTTTATCTTGATAGGACACAAACTCAGGTAGTTGATAATTATGCTGATCCTGCCAAGCAGGGGCATAGTTATCTAGCGTATCAAAACGATACCCTTGACGTTGAGCTTCTTCAACAAAACGCTTAATTTTAGGCAAGTTGATGGTTGCACCTTGTCCGCGGTGCGCATTCTCAAACAGGAAGTCGTGGGTCAAGATCACCACTTTCCCGTTATGTAAACCATCACTACAATCTAAGTTCTGCGTACGACTGTTAAGCGGATTCATCGTCGTTCCTGCGCAGGTGTTGATCACTTGATTGACTTTTGCCACCAGCTCAACCCCATCGGCCATAGATTCAGCAGGAAAGGCAACCCCCCAATCCTCTGGTCCCCAATCTAGATCCCAGCCAAATATTTTATAGTCACTCTCGGCGAGCATGTTTTGAATTTGCACCGCAACTTGCGAACTGTTGGTCGAGGTTTCTGCGGTACAAGCAAAAGCAGGGTCCCAAGGCGGCACAGTATCGGATGTCGCACACAAGCCGTCGCCTTTGAGTTTACTGGTCACTCGCCAACCATTGGTGTAAGGCAAACGTGCCAACTTAGTCATCTTGTTATTGGGATAACTGGCGGCATTAGGAATAAGTTCAACCACTTTGGCCGTGTTCGTCACAAAATAGGTGAAATCGGTGGCCGCATCTTGATAGGATTTTACAGGCCAGAGTCCAACTTGATTACAATATGCCGCCCCAGATTGCACGCCATCAGTGCAGTTATGCAGCATATGATCGTAACTGTGGTTTGCCAAAATATGACCATCATCTAGCAAGCGTTGTAGGGCGACAGCCGCTAACGCCTCGTTTTCATCCCCTTCGCCATACATATGAAACGCATTAATAAAGAACGTCGCCTTGATATTGGCATCCTTTAACGCATCTAACAGCCCTAAGGTCGCGTCAATTGGACCATCATCAAAGGTAAGGTAAATGGTTTTATCACTGGCGTAGGCCGCACTTAAGCCAGTACTCAAGCTCGCAACACAAAGCCCAACTGCAACGGCTATCGATTTCAGTTTCATGATTTCATCCTATAAATAATGTTTAAAGATGAATAAGTTAGTTCTCTTTACGCACTGGTTAATTCATAACCTGTAGACAGCGAGTTCACTCATCCGTTTAGCTTATCTATAGTGAGTAATCCCACCAGCATTAGTTATACCATCCTAGCAACAAGCCATACTTTTCTACGCTAAGTCGATAAATCCTGCCTTTGCACCCAGTTAACCATCCTCTTACCCAAGGTTTCAAAGACAATAGAAAAATACCAATCCTAGTGTGAAAAGTACCGCATCAACAATTCGATAACAGGTAAGTTAACTGGAGAAAAAAACAACACAAAAGCACTACAGGGATGCAATAACATGTCAGAAGGTCAACTATTTAAGAGCTCTTTGCTCGCATTATGTATCGCTAACGCCTTGTTCGGGATGAGCTCAACCGCAATCGCGGCGGAGCAACAAGAGGCAACCGCAGAAAATATTGAGGTAATCCAAGTACGCGGCATACGTCGCTCGATTGAAGCCTCAATGAATACCAAACGCTTCGCCGACTCCACGGTCGATGCCATCACCTCGGAAGATATCGGTAAGTTTCCCGATAAAAACATTGGTGATGCGCTGCAGCGAATTTCTGGGGTGACGGTCGATAGACAATACGGTGAAGTGAGCGGGGTCACCATTCGTGGTACAGCGCCTGAACAGAGTCGTATTTTGCTGAACGGTCAAACCGTTGCGAGCACCTCTTGGTATGATCTTGGTCCTGCCACTCGTACCTTCAACATGGAATTATTGTCAGCCGAGCAAGTCAGTGCGGTTGAAGTCCACAAAACGCCAACCGCTAGCCTTGAAGAAGGTGCGCTGGGCGGCACTGTCGATCTCAAAACCCGTAAGCCCTTAGATCTCGATGCTCACACTTATCAAGTGGCGGGTGAGTTGAGCCAAAGCAGCCTGTACGATGAAACAGATCCGAGTGGATCTTTCGTCGGAAGCTGGAAAAATGACGATGAAAAATTTGGTATTTTAGGCGCTTACTCAGTAGAAAAACTCACCAGTGGTCGGCATGTATTAGAATCGCTCAGCGGTTATTATGAATACTTCGCTGCCGATCCTGCACAAGACCAAGAATCAACTGTCGGGGCGTGGGGGATTGGCTCACAGGCATTTAGGGCCGAACGCGAACGGACCAGTGCCCAAGTCACACTGCAATTTGCACCGACTGAAAAAACAGAGTTCACCTTAGATTACTTTAATTTTGAACTCGATATCCCCCACGTAAACCATAACTTCTTAACCGTTGGCGCCCGCGGTTCGGGCTCCACCAACGTAGTAAATAACGCCCAAGGCGGCACAGCATCGGCAACGATTCTGCCAGCGTATGCGTCGATTATTTATAACCCTGTGGTACGCCACGCGGTCAATATGAAGTCTGACGTACTCAACTTAACCGGAAAATACGTCGGGGACAGTTTCACCCTTAGCGGCGTCATTGGCCAATCGACCTCAGATGGCGGCACCCAAGGCGGCTCATCTTCTTGGTGGATCCCTGCGACGGACCAAGGCGGCAAAATTGGCGATCCCGCCTTCCCTAATGGTCAAGGCAGTGTCGATGGTGGCTTTAGTTACGATGCCACAGGTCCCTATCAAGTGGTGCTCACGAGCCTAGATGCCAACGATGCTAGCCAGTTCAAGCATGCGCAGGAAGCCAACTACGAAACCACAGTGCAAGATCATAAAGTCACCTACGCCCAGTCTGACTTCGAATATCAACTCGATCATGATTTTATTAATAAAATTGCGGTCGGGATTAAGTACAACACCAGTGATTTCGAGCGTAATGCCTTCAACCGTAACCCCGCAGAAATCCTAGGTTTCGTGCCTAATGGCAACCTAGCCAACTGGAGCGATGGCGTACTGTCTGGCCTGCATTCCCAGAGCGGTGGCAATGTGCTCGACTCCTATGCCAAGTTAGATGAAGACAAATGGTGGGCGTTTATCAGCGAGAAATACGCCAATGGCGAGTTAGTGGAAGTCGCCGATCTCGGTAACACCTTCACTGTCGAAGAGGATATGTTGGCCTTGTACGCCCAAGCGGATTTCAGCGGCGAATTCTATCGTGGTAACTTTGGTTTGCGTTACGTTAACACAGACCAAACCTCAACCGGTTTTGCCGATGGCAAACCCTACAATGAATCCGTTAATTACGATAATTGGTTACCGAGTATCAACGTCGCCTTTGATCTACAAGAAGATCTAATCCTACGTGCCTCGGCCTCTGCCGTGATGGCACGTAACAACTACAGCGATCTTAAACCTGGGTTAGCGATAGCGAAAAACTTTGGTACTGCGACCGGCGGTAATCCCAATTTAAAACCCTATAAGGCGAACCAAGCCGACCTTGGCATCGAATGGTACTTCACTGAATCTTCTATGCTGTCGGCAGCCTTATTCTACAAAGACATTGATAACGTAGTGTTTGTCACTGAGTCGACTCAGTACATTGAAGGTTGCGGCGCGTCAGAATCCGAGTGGGATAAATGCCGTGTCACAGCCCCAGCCAACGGCGGTAGCGGCTCAGTGACTGGGCTTGAAATCCAGTTACAACATAACTTTGAAAGCGGTTTTGGCTTCTTAACCAACTACACCTATGTTGACAGTAAAAGCACTCGCCCCGATGGCACCGAGCAGATGATTGAAGGCGTGTCAGAGAACTCCTTCAACGGTTCACTCTTCTACGAAGATGATCTGTTCAGCGCCCGTATCGCCTATAACTGGCGTTCAGAATACTTAGGCGTAGGTAATATTCAAAACGTGTTAAACGACAGCTATCAACAAGTGGATGCCTCAATTATTTGGCATGCAATGGAGAACTTAGATATCTCACTCGAAGGGGTTAACTTAACCAATGAAGTGGTGCAATCCTATGATGTTAAATACGGATTAACCCAAAACACCATCGAATTTGGTTCACGTTATTTCGTCGGTGCCAGCTACAAATTCTAAACTTGAGTCACAGCATAGCCGACCTTAGGGTCGGCTTTTTGCGTTGATAATGCAGAGGTATAAGCCATGAAAGTGAAGCAAGCAATCAGAAAAGTCATTATCTTAGGGGGTGGAACCGCAGGTTGGATGGCAGCGGCAGCCCTCGCGAATAACCCCGTATTTGCCGCCATTGAGCTCTGTTTAGTGGAATCGGACAACCTAGGCACCATCGGCGTTGGTGAAGGTTCAACGCCACACTTGAAACGCTTTATGGACAACTTAGGCATTAGCGAAAAAGATTGGATGGAGCAATGCCACGCCAGCTATAAAACCGGCATCGATTTTATTAACTGGAATGGGGACGGGCAGCAATATTTTCACCCCTTCTATTGTCAAATGGATGTGAAACCCGCTGAAGTTTTCTTTATCAACGCCAATGCAAGACGCCGCGGTCATGGCAGTGCAGTAAAACCCGATGCGTTCTTCTCCAGCGGCGTACTGGCGAAACGCAATCTCAGCCCAAGGCCGAATAAAGCATTGCCCTACGCTAACGAATACGGCTATCACTTCGATGCCACTGAGCTGGCCAACTACTTAAAAGAATACGCTTGCCAACGGGGCGTAAAACACCTCATCGGCGATGTCATTGAAGTTTCAACAACCCAAAACCAACATATAGACGCCTTAATGCTGGCGAATGGCGAACGACTTAACGCCGACTTTTTTATCGATGCCAGCGGCTTTAGCGCTAAGTTAATTCATAAAACCCTAGGCGTACCCTTTCAATCCTTCGCCAATGAACTGCTCAACGACAGCGCCGTCACTGTTCCTGTTCCTGTTCCTGTACCAGCATTAATGGACTCCACTCAAACACAGCAAACCCATGATCTACAAAACCATGCATTGCAAACCCAAGCACAGCAAGCCAAGTACCATACCCGCGCAACGGCGCTCAGTGCGGGCTGGCTATGGCAAATCCCCCTCACCCACAGGCTTGGCAATGGCTATGTTTATAGCCGTCGCCACCTCAGTGCCAATGCCGCGGCTAAGGAATTGTTGCACAGTGTTAATCTGCCTGAATCAACCCAAGTACGGTTTCTCAAAATGCGGGTCGGTGTCAGTGACAAGGCTTGGCACAACAATGTGCTGGCGATAGGACTTGCACAAAGTTTTATCGAACCGCTCGAAGCCACGTCGATCATGATGACCCAATTCACTCTTGAAAAATTTATGTCGTTATTCGAGCGCTATCAATTGAATAAGCAGGCAGAGACCTTAAGTCGACAAACACTCAATCAGGCGGTCATGCAGTTAGTGCTCGGCATAAAGGATTATATTCAGGCCCATTATGTCACCAGCCAGCGCAGCGAACCCTATTGGTTGGCGGCGAGAAAAGTCACCATTTCCCAAAGGCTGACGCAACTATTGCAAGCTTGGTATCAAGGGGAAGACTTTGATTTACTGCTTTACCAATACGATCAGCAACTCGCCTACTTTCGCCCTTCTTGGTATGCGCTGTTAGCGGGAATGGATTACCGCGACCCAAAACTGAAGCGCCCATTTGAGCCGATTTCAGCGGAGATCACGGCGCAAGCGATACGCTACAGCCAAACCTTAGTGGAGCAGTATTTTCAGCCTAAGCATCCGTGATAAGAATGGTTAAATTGCCCTTTGTTTACTGCTAAAGCACTGACGAAAACGACTCGGCGTGACACCTTTAAATTGAATAAAGCGCCGATTAAAATTGGATAAGTTATTGAAACCACACTGATCGCTGATGGTTGATATCGGACTTTGATTTGACAGCAGTAACTTGCACGCCTTAGCGATCCTGAGTTGATTGATAAACTCAGTTAAGGTTTTCTCGGTGCGTTTTTTAAAGAAGCGATGGAAGTGATTGGTGCTCATGTGCGCTAACTTTGCCAAATCCTGTGCCGACAAGGCCTGAGTGTAATTGTCATAAATATGCTCAATCACTTTATCGAGCTTTTTCACGGTAAAGTCGAGTTTACTACCGTGGGTAAACAAGGTGCTCGACAAGAGTTCTTGCTGACTATCCTGTTGTAATAACGCTAATAATTCCAATAACAAAATATAGCGTTTAAAAGGATTGGCCGTCTCCATTTCGATAAACACACTATGGGCCTTACGCGCCGTTTCCTCACTAAACAACACACCTCGTTTGGCATGGGTCAAAAGTGAATGCAAAGACGCTAACTCACGTTGCTCATTCACAATTTGGTGTAGCCAGGCCGCTGGAATTTGTGCCACATAAACGACTTCCTGCACCCTCGCATTCGAAGTGCCATCTTTTAGCGCGTTGCCATTTGATATCTCGTCAGTTGAAACACCAAGGTTAGCCTCGGATTGCCAGCCGTGGGGCATATCCGGGCCTATGATCACTAAATCATAATCGCCATAACGGGCAATATGGTCGCCCACATAACGCATACCATAACTGTTAAGGGTTAAGCAGATTTCGTACTCGGGGTGATAATGCCAATTGAGATCCATGTGGTCCCATTCATAACGAAAGTAACGCCAAGAGCTATTTTCATCGGGGATCACTTTTTCACACAGAGGTTTCATCCATTAAACTCCAGTTGCTCATTCCTTTACCTTAGCTTCAATCAGCTCTTATAGTTCAACGCCATTCACTCAAGCTAGCCGTTATTGCATCCTGTTAAATTATTCAATTACTTAGACCTTACTTTTAATGCCAGCCTTGACCTATCAGCACGGCGAAATAGCTGTGCCTTCGCGCACTATTGTCTATAGCAAGTCAGCCTTGCAGTGATACTAAAATCCGCCACTCCGATACTATTCTATCCAATGTTAATTAAAGGTAACTATTTTACAAGTAAACACTTTATCAGCAGAGGCTAAAACACCGTTTTATCTATGCTCATCCGCAGCAGCTATCTACTGCCCACTATCTACAGCAAGTATTTACAGCACCTGATGTAAATCAGCCCAATCAGCGCGAACACGATTTGACTATGTGAGAAAAGTATCGACAGAGGCACCATTCGTATCACCACCAAGGCGAGCGTCAAGCCACAATGAATTTCACTTAATTCAATTGGCTAAGCACATGAAACACAAACTCATCATTCTGTTTGTCCTCTGTACTTTCTTTGTGATTTCCCTGATGACCAACAGTATGGGGCCGATTTTCCCTGCGTTAATTGACAGTTATGCTATCGGCCTAACGTTGGCGGGATTATTTCCCTTTGCGTTTTTTATCGCCTACGGCGTGACATCGATTCCTGCGGGGATTTTGGTGGACAAGTACGGTGAAAAACGGGTGATCATCTTAGCCTTTAGCCTGGCGTTTATCGGCGCAATTACTTTTGTGTGTCTCCCTTCCTTTAGCATCGCCATGTTTAGCCTGTTTTGTATTGGCACTGGCATGAGCTTATTACAGGTGGCAGTGAATCCCTTATTGCGACAAGCTGCGGGGCCAGAGCATTTTGCCTTTTTCTCCGTACTGGCCCAACTTGCCTTTGGCGGCGCCGCGACCTTAGCGCCGCTGGTGTATCAGCATTTTGTCGCCTTAGATCAAGCCAGTGTTGCATCCGCCAACTATGTGCAACAGCTATTGCCCGAGAACATGAGTTGGCTCGCCATGTATTGGTTATTCGCCGTGGTCGCGCTCGCCATGGTGCTCTTTGCCAGCCTAGTGAAGATGCCCAAAGTGAATAAACTGGCAGATGAGTCGGCAGGTGCCCTCGAGACCCATTTACGCCTTTTCAAAGATAAAACCGTTTTGAAATTCTTCTTCGCTATCGCCGCCTACGTTGCGCTTGAGCAAGGGCTTGCTAACAGTATCTCAGTCTTTTTGCTGCAATATCATGGTCTTGATACCTTAAGTGTCGGCGCCAATGTGGTTAGCGATTTTTGGTTTTACATGACGCTCGGCTGCCTACTCGGTTTGCTACTACTTAAACTTATCGACAGTCAGATCTTGCTGCTCAGTTTTTCCCTTAGTTCACTGGTTTGTTTTCTGGTGGCGATTTGGGGACCGAGCCAACTAACATTAATTTGTTTCCCATTGGTTGGCTTTTTCATTTCTATCATGTGGTCGGTGATCTTCTCGCTGGCGCTTAATTCGCGCACTCAAGATCATGGATCATTCGCCGGCATTCTCTGTACCGGCATTATCGGCGGCGCGTTTATCTCGCCGATCATTGGTGTTATCAGTGAGCTGTCCGGCGAATTACGGCTCGGGATGTTAGTGCTGTTAATTCCTATGGCATACATAGGCTATGTCGCCCTAACGGCTCGTCCCTTGATTAAAAACACCACATTATTTTCAACAAAAGCGGCCTCAAAGAATGACGAGCCGATGGCAACAAACAACACGAGAGGCAACAAGCTATTATGAGCGTCCTATGTTTAGATCTTGGGGGAACTAAACTGATGTTGGCACAGGTGGAAGGTAAAACCTTACTCGACACTTGGCGGTATCCTGTTCCCGCCGATGGCAATTTCGAACAGTTATTCGATTTCCTCGTGACCTGTATCCACAGCCACCTCACGCCTGAAACCAATGGAGTTTCCATCGGGGTGCCCGGTATGGTGGATATGCACAGCGGCACTTTACTCGAAGTGCTCAACATCCCAGCACTAACGGCAACGCGGTTAGCCCAGCAACTGCAAAATACCTTTGAAATGGATGTGGTTGTAAATAACGATGCGAACCTCTTTGCCCTTGGCGAAGCTGTACTCAATCACAATCAAGACATGCTCGGGATTACCTTAGGCACAGGCGTAGGCGCTGGGGTGATTTTTAATGGTCAGTTGTATTCGGGTAAACATTGCGCCGCAGGAGAAATCGGCAGTTTGAGTTATCGCGATGGCATTATTGAGCACTACTGCTCGGGGCAATACTTCACCACTCATCACCAGATGAGTGGTGAGCATTTGTACCAAAAAGCCTGTGAAGGTGACAGCCAAGCGCTACAAGCCTTCGCCCATTTTGGCGAACACTTGGCGCACATGATCGCCCAAACCTTACTAGTATACGATCCCAAAGATATCATCCTTGGCGGCTCAGTCAGCCAAAGCTTTCCCTTTTTTATTGAAGCGCTTAAACAGAAATTGCAAAGTTTAGTCTATGGCCCGCAACTGACAGACTTGACGATTTCAGCCAGCCAACATCACAATGCAGCCCTCATAGGTGCCGCGCAGTGGTTTTTACAACAACAGAAAATCAAACAAGTTCAACCAACATCACAATGCTCCAGCAATTGATCGACGCGGCGCAGTGGTTTTTACAACAAAAGGACTCAGCTAAGTGAAAGGACTAATAAAACAAAGAGGGATGATTAAGTGGCAGAGGATTAAGACGGCCTTAGTCAGCGGCGTCATGGCAGTGCTTCCCGTGGCGTCGGTGCTTTCAATACTTGTTATGCCATCAGTACTGGCCGCCAATGCTGTGCAGGAGGCAAATCATGTCGCGCTGAATCAATTGGCCGATAAGCTCCAATTAAATTATCAGCTAACCGCTAGTTATCTTGAAACCTGTCCCGCTAAAGAAGCCCAATGCTATCGCTCCGCCATTGAGCTAACCCTGCCCACTCAGTTATCCAACGACAAGTTATCCAGCGAAGAGCTAAATCATGGCGACTGGCAAATTTATTTCAGCCAATTATCGCCCGTTTATTTCGTCGATGCGGGTGACTTTAGCATTGAGCATATCAATGGCGATTTACATAAAATCACTCCTAAAGCCAGCTTTAAGGGCTTCGTCGCCAATCAAGTTTATCATATTGAGTTTTATAGCAAAGGTAGCCAAATCACCCGTTCCGAGTTTATGCCAAACTTCTTTGTCGCTATGGGCGATAAGGCGCAGATCATAAAGAGCACTCAAACAAGGCGCGATAAAGAAACAGGTTTAGCCGAGCAAGACTACCTCGCGCTTTTTAATGCCGAGAAACAATTCTTACTGGCAAAAAACGATGCAACCCCCTTTGCCGATGGCCAGTATTTAGCAGAGCAATATCAAGCCTTAGCCGCAGACAAAGCACCTGACATTAGCGGCAAACTCATCCCCACGCCACTTCATAGCCAAAGCCTAAACTCGGCGCCTTTATCCCTTGCTAAAGGTTATCGACTCACGGCTGCAACTGTCGATTTTAAGGGACGGCAGGCGGCATTTAATTACCTCGATTCTTTAGGCTTTTCGGCCAAGGACAAAGGCACGCCGCTATTATTGCAACTCGATACTCAAGCACCTAAGGTCGCCAGCACTGAAGCCCATGATAGTGAAATTAAAAGCAGCGAAGCCTATCGGTTAACCATAACGACTGAGCAAATCAGTATTCGAGCGAGCACTGAGGCGGGACTCTTCTATGGCCTACAGAGCCTAGCTGGGTTGATCAGTTTAAGTGACGATCAACTGGTCGCCATCGATATTCAAGACCAGCCTCGCTACGCCTTTCGCGGCCTACATATCGATTTAGCCCGTAACTTTCACTCGCTCGATTTTATTAAACGCATTATCCCACAGCTCGCCGCCTATAAAATCAATAAGCTGCACTTGCACTTAGCCGACGATGAAGGCTGGCGTTTAGCCATCCCCGGCTTACCTGAACTGACCGATGTGGGTGCAAAACGCTGTTTCGATTTAACCGAGCAAACCTGTTTATTGCCACAACTGGGCAGTGGCATAGCGGACGTAAACCCCGTCGATGGCTACTTAACCGTGGCGCAATACCAAGCAATATTACAACTGGCTGATGCTCACCATATCGAAGTGATCCCTTCACTGGACATGCCGGGGCATTCACGCGCCGCAATAAAATCCATGGAGGCGCGTTATCACCATTACCTCGCCAAGGGAGACAAAGCTAAGGCGGAGGAGTTTTTACTGACTGAATTTGCAGATAAAACCCAATATTCGTCGATTCAGTATTACCACGACAACACACTCAATGTGTGTCTGCCGAGCACCTATCACTTTATCGATACTGTGATTGATGAAGTCAAAAAAATGCACCAAGCCGTAGGCATTCCTTTAGTGCATTACCACATAGGCGCCGATGAAACTGCGGGCGCTTGGGTAGAATCCCCTGCATGTATCGCAATGAAGCAACAAAAAGCCGATGAGTTAGCCGGACTGCATTCGCTCAATGGTTACTTTATTGAGCGCGTTGCTAACATGCTGGCGGAGAAAGGGATTATTGCCGCTGGTTGGAATGATGGCATGGGTGAAGTGCGCCCCGAAAACATGCCAGCCCAAGTGCAATCTAACGCTTGGTCGCAGATTTCAAACAACGGCCATCAAATCGCCCATAAGCAAGCAAATCTTGGCTGGAAGGTCGTTATCTCAACGCCAGAAGTCACCTATTTCGATTTCCCCTACGCTAGCCATCCAGATGAGCGCGGCAATCATTGGGCCTCGAGGGCAATAGACAGTTTTAAGGTGTTTAGCTTTATGCCCGACAACCTGCCCGCCCATGCCGAGCGCTGGCACAATAGCTTAAATCAGCCATTTGTGTCGGACGATAGCCACAGCCAGCTCAAACCGGGACACAGTTTTTACGGCTTGCAGGGGCATCTTTGGAGCGAAATGGTGCAATCGGACGAGCAAGCAGAATACATGTTATTCCCGCGCATGGTCGCCCTCGCCGAACGGGCATGGCATAAGGCGCCATGGGAATTAGCCTATGATTATCAAGGTAAAATCTATAGTCAGCAAACTCAACATTTCGCCCGCCAACTCAAGGGCCAAGCCGAGCAAGTCCTCAAACAGGATTGGCAAATTTTCACCGCGGTTTATGCCAATAAGGTACAACCTAAGTTAGCTAAAGCGGGAGTTTTCTACCGCATAGCCCCGCCTGGAATACGTGTTGAACATCAGCAGTTAGTGCTCAATAGCTTGTATCCCAATGCCGAGCTGGAATACCAACTCGACTCAGGACCTTGGCAAAACTACCGACAAGCGTTCAAGCTTAATGATGTCAAACACATCCGCGCCAGAGTCAAAGATGGCACGCGTTATTCTCGCCCATCGACTTGGCAAAACACCCTCTAGTCGTTTCTCGCACAATGTCGGCCATCGTATGTGATGGCCGATGCGTTAATTGGCTATTAATACCACTAGTCGATAGGTTAAGCATAAGCTTACATTGAGGCTTTTCAATAACAGCGCAACTCAGGCTATAATCTCGCTATTCGCGATGACACTCTCGTGATAATACTTTATCAAGCCTAAGGATCCGCCAACCGATGACAACTGCTTCTACTAGCCCCTTTGCCGTGTTAAACCAAACCACAGCAACCTCGTTTAATGAACAGAAAAATCTGATTAAACGGGTATTTAAAGGTAAGCCAGTGCAATGTCCTAGCTGTAAACAGACACTTAAAGTGATATTGCCAGAGCAGGCAAAAGCCGAACAAACCGCAGGAATTTACTGTGCTAAGGGCTGCACTGATATCGAACTCGATATGGAAGCCGTCGCGGGACTCTAATCATTCCAGATCCAACCCACACTGGCATTAGCCTCACATCGACGGCCAAGCGACGATTACAACAGTCACTGTAATTCGCCGTTATAAAGTAAATATCTTTCTAATTATCAATGAGATTATTTAAACTGATCACGGCAGTTGCTTAAGCTGCCCACGAAAATAGTGTCGATAATAGCCCACCAAATTACTGCCAATAAAGAGTACCTCCATTAACACTGCCACAGGCGATCCCACTAAGGCATTGTGAACAAGCCAAAAACTGGTTCCGACTATCATAAGCAGTCTGAGATCTTTATCCCTTTGACAGAATGCGGCGCGGGTTTGAAACAAGGTGCCTATACAACTGATCACAGTCGTTACCCCATTAAAGGTCACAATGCTCATCACAAGTGCAGCAATAGAGAAACACCATAGGGCTACTTTTGAGGTGGTAAAAATACTGGTGAGATAACGCACTGTGGCTATGCCCATTAAGCCTGCGGCAGTCCATTGCTCCAGCAAACAAAAATGAATTGAAATCAAGATGCCAGACACAAAAAGGCAGGCGACTATCCGCTCCCGCGCCTTAAATTGAAACGAAATCAGATCGAAGATAATGGCTATCGCCACCAAAATTTGAGACAAAGTAAACGCAGTCAACTTATTAAGCTCCTTCGCTTTAAGTAATAATGCGCACTCTGATTGAAAGCTTTGTAGACTTGAGAGCGCAACTTAAGGCGCAGCATCATGGAAATCGCGATTTAGCGCATTAACTTAAGTTAACTGGGAGCAAAAACCGTTAAAGAGAGTCTTGAAGTCGTCGACGCATACGCGACAAACTGATTGCCGTAATGCCAATATAATTAGCTAGCTGACCTTGGCTTAACCGCTCAAGCCAAAGTGGTGAATGTTCGCGTAAATACAGATAACGTTGCTCAGGAGTGTGCAGCAGTAAAAAGGCTTCCTTTTGTTCTTTATACAATAATTGCTGTTTAAGTAACCCAAGTTGCACTGACTGCAGCGAAGTATCATCCAACACAGATAACGGCATTTGGATAAGTTTACAGGCGCTTAAAGCTTCTAATTGGTAACGAGCGGGAATTTGCTTAAGCCAACTGACATACAAAAAACACAGTTCACCCTCGAAATAAAACTCCTTACAGCGCTCTGTGCCCTCCTGAGTATAATGGCAAGCGCGCACGATACCATCCACAACAAAATATGCCTGTGACTGCGCCTCACCTTGGTTAAGAAGCACCTCTCCCGCCAGCACGTTCAACGCTTTAAACTGTGATAAGTAACGTTCAACAGTAGCTTGACACGCCCCTAACGCAATCAAATATTGTTGCAGTGGCTGGCAAGTTGGCACCTGCAATACAGCAGTCTTTTTTACGTCATCAGGTTCAATCATGCGAGCAACTCAGCGATTTATCACTAAACACTTAACCACTGCCATTCGAGTAAGGGTTCAGCACTCGCTTGCAGGCCACGGCTCAGCGTGACGTTTAATACACTTTTAGCGGGAATGCTTCCCACGCCCTTGGGCGTGCCTGTCATTACGATATCGCCCTCATCGAGACTGATAAATGCCTGTAGCTCGGACAATATGGTCTGAGGTTTGTAAATCATTAAATCGATATGCCCCTCTTGAACCAAGTTATCGTTGATACTCAAGGTGAAATGCAGCTGTGCCTCTGCATCATCAATCGCCACAAACGGACTGAATAACGCAGCACCATCGAAGGCTTTTGCTCGCTCCCAAGGTAATCCCTTAGCTTTTAACTT
Organism: Shewanella sp. S23-S33; assembly: GCF_043359565.1. Lineage (NCBI taxonomy): Bacteria > Pseudomonadati > Pseudomonadota > Gammaproteobacteria > Alteromonadales > Shewanellaceae > Shewanella > Shewanella sp. S23-S33. The sequence goes on from NZ_JBHFFD010000014.1 coordinate 165,619, forward strand.
AGTTTGCAAATCACGTTTTGTGAGATCTAGACCGACAGCGACGCTACTAAAACGGCCATTTTGAAACATAAAACACAGCTCGGTTTCATAATGCAAGGTTTCCCCTTGATGCTTAGAATGAAGCACAGTCGAAATAGCCGAGTTAGGCTTTAAAAATACCACCATATCCTCGGGGATTTCGTTACCTAATTCATGGATATGCTCAACATAGTTACGCCCAATGCAGAGAATTTTTGTCGGTACGATAAGGTTTTCACCTAACACGACTGATTTCATCTTTAATCCTTTTCAAGATAGGGTTGAAATAATTTTAAATAATAAAACCAACTAGTTAACCTAAATTAGATCTAAACGTTCAATTGAACTAATCACTGTACTTATGACGAACTCTGCTACACTTAAATCAATATTTCAACGAAAACAGCGATCTAACCATTAATAAACCCATTTTACAGGGACAGTCATAGAAGAGGTTTTCGCACTATGTTAACGCTTACCATAAAACAAAAAATCATCTTTAGTTTTAGTGCAATTGGCGCGCTGCTCATCGCTGGCAGTAGCTTTTTCTACTATTCACTCTCCCAAGTACAAACCGCCTATCAAAATATTGAAACCTTAGCCGTACCCGTGCAAAAGCAGAGTAATAGCTTACAACTAGTGCTATTAAAAATGTCACGCCTTGCCACCTTGGCCCATAGTCAGCAAGACACTGCCGCCTTAACCAAAAGTCAGCAAGCATTTACCGCGCTGCAGAAGAAATATCAAAGTATCGAAAATGAGTTAATTGAGCGAGTTGCAGATCAACCTAAGATGCAAACATCCCTAAACGAAGCGCAGGCAAGATATCAAGCCTATTTGCAGCAAAGCCAAGCCATGTTTAGCGCTAAACTCGCCAATGAACAAGCAAAACGGCAGTACCTGCAACTCTTTGAGCGCTTTAACCATGCCAAGACCAACGCCAGTAATGCGATGATTGATCTCGAAACTCTTTCCATCCCCGATAATCCGACTTTACTCGAAGAAATTGTCGGCACAGGTACTCGCATTGACGACATGCTCTATACGCTAGCCAACACTATGGGGGAACTGATCCACACTCAAAGTTTGGATGTTATTCAATCGCACCAACAGGATGTCGGTATTTTACTGGGAAATCTCACCACTAACTTTACCTTTTTAAAACAACAAACTGATGGGCTTGATACCTTAGGATTACTGCAAATATTCGAACAAGAATATGCGATTATCAATACCTTACTCGCAGCGCCTGCCGAACTTTATAAAGTGCAGGAAGCCGTAGTTGAGGCACAACGACAAGCAGAGCAACATTACCTCGATGCCGATAAAGAGTTTAATGCGAATAATCTCGCCTTAGATAAGTTAATCAACTTAGCCGACCGCCGATTTACCAGCCTGCAAACCATCGCCAGTAATGATATTCAACAGGGTCAAACCTTAGCGATTGTACTAGCACTGGTATTTATCGCCATGGTGAGTTTTATCTCTTTCTTCACCTCCAAGGCCATGCTCAATCCCTTGGCCTTAGTGAACGGCGCACTCGCCAGTATCGCCCAAGGGGATTTATCAAAACGCATTCATAAACGTCATAACGATGAATTTGGTGCCCTAATCGATAACATGAATACCTTGAGTGACGATCTTGCCAAGCTGTTAACCAATATCAGCCAAAATGCCCATTCATTGGACAGCTCTGCCACCCAAACCAATGAGCAAGGCCAGCGCATCGCCAATGCCGCAACGGCGCAAATCAGTCGAGTCGATGAAACTAAAGCCTTGGCAGAACAGATGTTTACTAGCTCAAATCTAGTGACAGAACAGGCCAGTGAGTCGGCGAGACAAATCAGTCAAGCCTCGAAATACGGTAATCAAGTGAAGCAAATTGCCGATGATAATCGCAATAAAATTGCCGAACTGAGCGCCCGTTTAAGTAGCTCAGTTGAAGTCATGTCTCGCTTGAGCATTCAAAGCGATAATATTGGCAGCATTTTAACCACCATTAGCAGCATTGCCGAACAAACCAATTTGCTGGCACTGAACGCCGCCATTGAAGCCGCCAGAGCGGGGGAACATGGTCGTGGTTTTGCCGTCGTGGCCGATGAAGTGCGATCACTTGCCTCACGCACCCAAGCCGCCACCGCCGAAATTCAAACCATGATCACGGCCCTGCAAAAAGAAACGTCCACGGCAGCCGATGCAATTACTACGGGGCAAAATCAAGCAAATGAGTGTGTCGGACAAAGCCAAATCCTGCAGGATGCTATCGCTCACATAGAAAGCACCTTACATACCCTCAATAAAATGAGTCTAGAGATCACCCACGCCGCCCACGAGCAGTTAGATTACAGCCAACGGATTGAGTCGAGCATGAGTGAGGCGGCACAATCTGCAGACCAAAATGCCAATGAAGCCATGGACATGGCCAAACGCAGCAACGAAGTCACTCTGCTTGCCCATTCACTCACCAGCTCAGTGGAGCGGTTTAAACTGTAGAGGTGATGGGACCTAGATTCTAGATTCTAGATTCTAGATTCTAGATTCTAGGCATATTCCATCAGGAATTCATCGAGTTGTTCGTTGGCAATTTCAATTTCGTCACCTTCGAACTGGGCGATATGAAACATACCCTCACCTTCGTTAGTCACAGGGATATTACTTATTCCTATGATAATACCGTCGGTTGGCGCGCGAATGGCCACACTGTCACCGCCGTGGGGGCTGACGATATGGGCAATGATATAACCCTTAGTCACCCGCTGGCCGAGTTTAAGCTTCATATTCACTAAACCATCGGATTCACTGCGCACCCAATAACTGCGAATAGCACTGACACTCGCGCCTTTGTTACTCACTCGCCCTTTAAGCATATCTAAACTGCGCATCACATTGAGCACACCTTTGAGGCCAGATTTTATCGACAACTCGCTAAAACGTAACGCCTCTCCAGCCTCATATAAAATGCAAGGAATGCCCTGTTGATTAGCATAACCTCGCATAGAAACACTGCGCGCTTTAGAATGCATAATAAGCGGCGCACCAAAGGCATTCGCCATGGCCAGCATAGTCTCATCATTAGTATCACAGCGAATTTGCGGCAAATTATCCCTATGGACGGCCCCTGTATGTAAATCAATCACATGGGTTGCATGAACTAATAACTGAGTGGCAAACAGATTAGCTAAACGGCTTGCGAGCGCCCCTTTGCTAGAACCAGGAAAGCAACGATTTAAATCGCGACGATCGGGTAAATAACGGGATTGCTGAATAAAACCAAACACATTCACTATTGGCACCACAATTAACGTGCCCGTCAGATTCTTGGGATTCACTCTGGCTAATAAACGCCGACAAATTTCGATACCATTGAGTTCATCCCCATGAATGGCGGCACAAACCAGTAAAGTCGGGCCAGGTTTGGCTCCGTGAAACACTTCCACATGAATATCGAGTTGCGTATCGGTATACAACTTAGCGGCTGGCAGCTTGATCCCTAATTGCGTCCCAGCTGTGACTCGTTTTCCCGCTAATTCAAATGCTTCACGTCTTTTTACCATGGCAACTCCCTTGTTCTATAAAATGTTATCCCGCGCGGTTGGCTCATGTTTACCGCATTTTGCCAAAGTGATCCGCTATTACATATCAGCCTACTTTAAAGACTAAAGTGGGATTTTAAACGAATTATTGCGGCTCAAATTGGTTCAGCCAAGATTTTAAAATCTGCAGTAATACAGGCCTATCTTCAACGCTCACGCCCGCGAACAACGCACTTTGACATTGAATATGCTGAGGTAATGCCTTATCAATGAGCGCCTTACCCTCAGCAGTTAACGAAACATGGACGGCGCGGCGATCTTCCTTACTGTGCTCCCGCTCAATCAGCCCCTTATTTTCGAGTCTGTCTAAACGACTGGTCATAGCGCCAGAACTTAGCATCATGCTCTGATAAAGTTGCGAAGGCGAGAGTGTGAACGGCTCTCCCGAGCGCCTTAACGTCGCGAGCACATCGAACTCCCCCTGACCTAAGCCAAATTCGGCGTGGCATTGCAGCAGTACCACTTCGATATATTTCGTTAAACGAGCGATTCGCCCGAGCACAGCCATAGGGATCAAATCCTCACTCACCCCTTGCTGTTGCCACTGTTCAACAATTCTATCGAGGCCATCTTCTTTGGTATTCGAATCCGCTTTCTTTTTATCCGTAGAACTCGCGTTAGTATCCGCAGGACTGGCATTAGTTAGCGTCATTTTAGCTGTCATAGGTTTATCTCAATATAAAGATTCTTCACATCATCCTTTACATCTTAGTCATTTTCTCGCAGAATTAAAATATCTTTATATCAAGATACATCTGAAAGAGATTCTTTTTGAATTGTAGTGATGTGGTTTCAACCTACTGTTGTTGAAAGGAAATCATCATGAGTATGCTAAATGCTGCTACAAATCACTTTTTCAGCAAATCAAACTCAGCTTATTTTTGGAGACAATCCATGCGATCCCCCCAGACAGAGAAAGCGAATTTATTGCTGCTCGGACTCGCGTTCATCCTTATTGGTCTAAATCTACGACCCATTCTCGCCTCCGTTGGGCCTTTACTGCCCAGCATACAAAAGGATATCAGCTTAAGTTTTACTTTAGCATCTATGCTGACATTGCTGCCCGTGCTCGCCATGGGACAGGGCTGTTTTGCAGGCTTTAGTATCGCCAAACGTTTAGGATTCAATACCGTAATGACAGGATCATTGCTACTGCTGATCGCCGCTACTGCAATGCGCTTCTGGGCGATAGATGCCAATTGGCTTATCTGCTCGGCATTACTGGCTGGAGTCGCAATCGCCCTCATTCAAACCATAATGCCCGCCATGATTAAGCTTAATTTCGGTGAACGGGTGCCCTTAATGATGGGGCTTTACGTCACCGCCATTATGGGCGGCGCCGCATTAGCGGCGAGTAGCGCGCCTTTTATCGGGATAAACTTAGGTTGGCGCGCGGGTCTAGGTCATTGGACTTGGTTAGGCATATTCGCACTCGTGCTGTGGCTCCTGATTAAACATAAAGCCGCATTACCGAGCCAAGCAAAAGAGCAAGCTTTGCAACTTAACTTTTGGCGTTTTCGTCGCAGTTGGCTATTGGCGATATTTTTTGCATTAGGCACAAGTTGTTATGTCTGCGTACTTGCATGGTTAGCCCCCTACGCGGTCGAGCTAGGTTATAGCCAAACTCAATCGGGATTAGTGTTAGGTTTCTTAACCAGCATGGAAGTGATCGCAGGCTTAGTGTTTCCTTGGCTTGCCAGCAAGTCGACGGACAGACGCGCCATCATAGCCCTACTCTGCTTGCTACAACTCATTGGCTTTATGGGACTCGCACTCGCCCCTCAAGTATCGCTATTTTTATGGGCGGGACTTGCAGGATTAGGTATTGGCGGGATTTTTCCACTCGGGCTGATTGTCACTATGGATCATCAACAGAATCCCATGTTAGCAGGTAAATTAACCGCCTTCGTGCAGGGTGTGGGATATACCATAGCGGCTATCTCGCCTTGGATTGCCGGATTAATTCGCGATAATTTCAACAGCTTTAACAGTGCTTGGTTATTACTCGGTGGCTTAAGTGTGATCGCGTGGATATTATCTTGGCAATTTAATCCGCAGGGCTATGCACGCCAATATCAAATCACCCGCTGTGTATCTTAACTACCTAACTCAACATAAAAAAACCGCCATGTCGGCTAACGATCATGGCGGTTTTTATTGTGTTGAGCTAAATAAATCGCGCTCACACTAAGCGAAACTTAAGACTTTTTAACGAAGCACGTCAGAATCACAATACGAGTACCGTTAACGCGGCCTTCGATATGCTCTGGGTTGTTGGTCAAAGCAATGTTACGCACAGCTGTGCCACGCTTAGCCACAAAGCTAGTGCCTTTCACGTTTAAGTCTTTGATGATGACCACAGTATCGCCAGCATTGAGCACTGCACCATTACTGTCTAACGTTGGCGTAGCATCGTCACCTGCTGCGGCAACTTCGGCATCACCCCACGCTTTTAAATCGTCTTCAAGATAAAGCATATCCAGCAAATCTTGCGCCCAGCTTTCGCCATTTAAGCGCTTAAGCATACGATATGACATCACTTGAACTGCCGGTACAGGACTCCACATGCTGTCATTCAGACAACGCCAGTGGTTCATGTCCATGGTATCCGGTGCCGCAATTTGGCCACTGCAGGTTTCACAAATCATGATCTCATTGTCACGGCCATCGGAGGCTGGCAGATCATAAATAGAGAGTTCAAGCTCGCTGCCACACAGTTCACACTTGCCGCCACAGCGACTTAGCAATTCATTTTCAGTCATTTTTCTGTTCTATATGCCTAGTAAAACGCGGATTATGCCATAAACTGGCATTTTTCGGCAGGGGCTTAAGCAATATAACCCTATTTTTTATGAGCTATATATGCCTAGTCCACACAGCCTTGGTGATTAGTCTTTAAAATTCATAGGCTAAACTCAAACGAACATCACGCCCTGCGGCGGGTATCCCATCGGAGAGAAACGGCACCACTTGCAGATCCGTAAGATTTTTTACCATCAAACGCACACTTAATCCCTTTAAGATGGCTTGAGGTTCATAGGCGAGATACACATTCTGTAGGAAATAATTCTCGCTTGGAGACTCGGCATTAAAGATATCACCGTGGGGAACATTGGTTTGCGCATCATACCAAGCACCCTGCCAAGCGATAGAAATGTCATCTGTGATATACATGCCTAAACGCAGACGAATATCGAGCGGGGCTATGTTAGCTAAATATTCATCGTCATCTTGGCTGTCTCTGAGTGACCCATTGTGCTGTCCTTGCAGCCATGAAACCGCAAGATCACTGAACACATCTTGATAGCGATATTGGGCTTCAAAATCGGCACCGTAAATATGGTAACCATCAAGATTTGTGTAACCACTTTGAATTAGCTGGGTTTTATCAGACTTAGCTCCGCGGCGCTGGGCAATATCATCACGACCTAAATTGGCAAACAGGGTGATTTGCGTCGACAAGGCATCCTCATTGGCAAGTACATGCTGGTGCTGTGTCATTAACCCTAATTTGAAGGCATGTAAGCGTTCGACATCAATATCGCGACTCGTGCCGGTAATGCTGGCTTTGGCGTATTGCACGGCATAAATCTCATCCACCACAGGGGCTTGCAAGCTATAAGCGTAATCAAAGTTTAACCGAGCGTGATTTGTCAGTTGATAATCTATGCCTAATCTGGGTGAGAACCCCGAATGATGGGTTGAGCTATAGTCATGGCCCGCAGCAATATCATTGTAATCTGGTGCAATATTTGGTCGACCTATGCTGTAGATAAAGTCATATCGCAGCGAGGGCGTCACAGTTAAGTCATTAGTAAGATGAATTGCATCGCGAATATAGGCAGCATAGGTATCTTGACGGCCTTCAGGTTGGTAGTAAGGTGTGTACCAGCCAAAGTTTTTCTCGGGATTTGTTTCATAACTTTTGTTAAACACGAGCGAAGTGCGGTCGAGACTACGGTACTGTAATCCTGTGGTGATCTCATGGTCACCAATCAAGCTCAAGTTGTTAATATCAATGTAGTCACGTTTATAGTCTAGCCAAGATTCGTGACCGAAGTTGCCTACGGAAACCGTCATTTTCTCCCACGCGATATCGGGTCTTACCCAGTGGCGTGCATTCGCCGAATGGGAAATCACCACTTGGGTATCGATCAGTGGATTACTCGGCGAATAGCGATAATTTGCCGACCAAGTGTTGTCTTCATAGGTGTTGTAGGCAGTTGTGGCATACAGCGCCTGCTCGTAGGAACCGTACTTTTTGATGTTGTAGTCCGAAATTGCAGGCATAGGGCCACGGCGATTAGCCCAAGGTTTGCGGCCCTCATCAAGATAATGGGTAACGCTCAAGGCTAATTGGTGATCGCCCTGCGCGTAATCCATCTTACCTAGGTAGTTATTTTGCTCATAACCTGAATATTCAAACTCTTCACCATTGGCTAAAGTGACATCCCCCGCATCGCGACGCGTAAGATGCAGCAAGCCAGATAGATGTGAATTCACGCGGCCATAAACTGTCCCCGTATAACCCATAGCGTCATTATTGCTGGCGTAGCTGGTTTTGACTCGCGCGCCAAGGGATTGATCATATTTAAGAAAATCATCGGCCGATTTAGTAACCACATACATGGCACCACCAAAACCGCCATTGCCCGAGCGCACATCATGGGCCCCCTTAATCACTTCCACTCGCTTGATGAGGTCAGGATCGAGGAAAAATGAGCCGTAGCGATACTGCTCAAATCCTACCGGAGCATTATCCACATAAACGTTAAAATCTTCAGTCTCGCCAAAGCCCCAAATATTAATCCTCTCACCGCCACTGCGGGTACCGCCATCGATATGCGCCCCCGCCATATCATCAATCACTTCGGCGAAGGTCGTCGCCTGCATCTCCTCGATTTGATCCATGGAAATAATCGCTTCACCGGGTTTAGCGACTGTGATAGCCCTGCGATATTGCTGCCCATGAACCTGCAGAATCTCAATCGGCTCAACCTTAGGCTCGCCCAATACCTCAGCGGCGTACAACGGCATTGAGGGCAATATACATAATCCCATGAGCGACAGATTTCTATTCGCTTTCCACTTCTCACACTTAGGCAGGCAACCCATTCAACATCATCCTATTAACAAACCAATCTAAAAATAGGGCGGCATTATAGGCACTAACAAATAAGATAAGAATAGTTCTCACTTAGCTTTACGTGTAAATAACCGACTTATTGAAAACAAGGTAGAAGCGGCACAATGCAAAAATTTAAGTGAAGATCTTGCCGAAGGATGGCAGTATTGGCACCCAACTTGGCAGTCTTAACTATCGTGTTTTAACTATCGTGAGTAAGAACGGGCGGGCGATACGGAAGGATATGTCAGCAACTCACCTTGCTCCTCAATCGGCATTAATACTGCTTGTGCTCGGTTTATCTGCATTAATAAGGTTCCCTGATAATGGCCACTCTAACAACTAAAATCCCTATTGCGACTGGTGCAACGTTCAGCGCTGCGAGCCTGCAATTTTTAAATCAACTGGCACAAAACAACTCCCGCGACTGGTTTAAAGCCCATCAAGCGGAATACGAAGAAACAGTGCGAACGCCTGCGCTGCAATTTATCGAGCAAATGCAGCCCAGTATTCTCGCCCTCTCGCCTCGGCTGACTGCAGTACCAAAAAAAGTCGGCGGCAGCTTGATGCGTCCCCAGCGAGACAGCCGTTTTAGCAAAGATAAAACGCCCTATAAAACCAATGTTGGCATTCAATTTCGCCATTTTCAGGGCAAAGACGTGCATGCCCCGGGACTGTATCTACATATTGCCGAAGATGGCTGTTTTATTGCAGCAGGGATTTGGCACCCAGAATCGAAAGCCTTAAATGCCATTCGTACTTGTATTGATGAGAATCCTAACGGCTATAAAAAGGCGCTACAAACCTTACAAAGTCATGGATTTAATATGGATGGCGATAGCTTAACTCGACCACCAAAGGGATTTGATAAAAACCACCCTATGCTGGCAGAGCTAAAACGAAAAGATTTTATCGCAGTTAAAAATATCGCCTTTGAGGAACTCTGCCGCCCAGATGCAGTCAGTTTTTGTGCCGAGCAATTTGCACACTGTACTCAACTGATGGCCTATCTGTGTTTTGCGCTGGACTTGGACTTTTAGAAATAGCTTTTAAAAATAAACTTTTAAAAAATAGATTTCTAAAAACATGGCCTAGGCAGAAAACTAGGCCAATCAAACTATGTCATTTGCAGTTATGCCGTCTGATTAGCACTCAAACTACGTAAATAGTCTTGCAATACAACAAACGCATTGTCTAACAACTCATATTCGCCCGCCTTGCCTAACACTCTAATCCCTTGTAATTGCAGCACTAAAAAAGCAGCAACTTGATGTGGTTGCACATGGGCTAATAGCTCTCCACGCGCTTGGCAAACTTGTAACACTTGGGTGAATGAGGTCTGTAATCGACAAAATAATCGCTGACATTCCTGCAGCACACTTTCATCGTTAAGGCTCTTTTCGAGCACAGCATTTTGCATAAAACAGCCGTACTTTTGCTCCCGCTGCAAAGCAACAAAGCGCGCTAAATAAGCTTCTATTTCAGCTAAGCCCGCTTTTTCATGCAGCAAAGTATCTGAAGCGCCAAAGGAGTAGTTATCGAGGTAGAAACTGAGGCACTCGCGATAAAGATTCTGCTTGTCGCCGAAACTGTTATAGAGACTAAATCGATTAATGCCTAAATGGCCGACGAGATCGGAAATCGAGGTTTCGGCAAAGCCCTTTTGCCAAAAAAGCTCCATCGCCAATATGAGTTTTTCTTGCCGATCAAAATTACAACTCCGTGCCATAGCCTGCGACCTAATCTCTTGAATACGCGTTCACGATCAGCTTCACCATTCCTCTTTACTACAGAAAGTTGAGGGGTAAATCATTCTTGACTGTTCGTTTAGATATAGCGTAAATTCTAACCTAACCGAACGTTCAGAAAAAGCCCTATGTGCCCGAATCGAGCATAAAGCACTGATAAAAACTACAGGACTTTAGATGAAACTCTACGAATTAGCTCCGACTCCCAGCGCACGCCGCGTCAGTATTTTTCTTGCGGAAAAAGGCATAGAAGTGCCAAGAGTGAACGTCGATATCCGTGGAGGGGAAAATTTAAGCGCCGAGTTTAAAGCCAAAAGTGTAAATGGTCGCATTCCACTGCTCGAACTCGATGATGGCAGCTACCTGTGTGAATCAGTTGCCATTTGCCGCTATTTAGAAGAGGTCCACCCGAGTGAGCTTTCACTGTTTGGTAATACACCTCTTGAGCGCGCCACAGTAGAAATGTGGCAACGCATCATAGAGTTACAAGGATTAATGGTCGGGTTTCAAGCCTTTCGTAATTTAAGCGGTGTCTATAAAGACAGGGAAAATTGTGTCGAGTCTTGGGGCGCAGAATCACGCCAAAGGGTCATTGACTTCCTACCAACCTTAGACCAACAATTGAACACGTCAGTCTTTGTGGCAGGCGATGCATTCAGCATTGCCGATATTTCGGCTTACGTTTTTATCAGTTTTATTAAAAATTTAGACATCGAAGTGACTGATAACTTGCCGCATCTCAAGGCTTGGTTCATCACTATGGCGCAGCGTCCTGCCATAGTATCGTTAACCCCTAAAAAATAGCGGCGCTAATGCCTGATAATGAATATTCATAGGCACTAAAGTGAGTAGCTATAAGCGTTATAACCTAAAGGAATCATCATGATAGATTTATACACAGCCGCGACCCCTAACGGTTTTAAAATTTCCATCGCACTGGAAGAAATGGGACTTGAATATCGCGTCCACAAATTAGATTTCAGCACCAATGAGCAAAAACAGCCCGAGTTTATTGCCATCAATCCCAATGGTCGCATTCCCGCCATTATCGACCGCGATAACGCGGATTTTGTGGTATTCGAATCGGGTGCGATTCTGCTGTATCTCGCCGAAAAAACAGGTAAATTCCTGCCAGCCGATCCTAAAAAACGCTCGCAGGTGATCCAATGGTTAATGTTCCAAATGAGCGGCGTCGGCCCCATGATGGGACAAGCCAACGTATTCTTTAGGTACTTCCCTGAAAAAATCCCCGCAGCCATTGACCGTTACCAAAAAGAAGGTCGACGTTTATTCGAGGTTATGAATACTCAACTAGCTACAAATCAATACCTTGCTGGTGACGAATACACGATTGCCGACATCGCAACTTGGCCTTGGGTGCGGATCCACGAGTGGAGCGGCATCAATATGGAAGGTCTGACCCATTTGCAACGTTGGTTAGATGAGTTAGCACTCAGACCCGCGTGCCAAAAAGGCATAATCACGCCGCCACCTGTGGAAATGAGTGATGAAGAACGGGCTAAGCAAATCCAAAAGATGGTGACGAAATAGTCATCTGCTAAGCGGTCATTGCGCGAATAGCCTGCAAATAACCCTTTGGTACTGAATGCACCATGAGTCTCAGTGACCCAACCACAAAAAGCCCCGCAAGTTGATACTACTTTGGGGCTTTTTTTCTGCCTGTTATCGGGCAAAACTGCTACACTCTGCGCCACTTATTTTCCCCTCTGTTACAGTTATGCCTCCTACATAAGGCGCAACCACAGAGAGCATAATTCAGGCTAAATTTATGGGTAATCCAAGCAGCTTCTCTTCCGATAAGGCATCTAACTCAAACACATCGTCAGCGTTAAATACAGAGGCGAGCACCCCAGCGCAAAAACGTGCGCTCAGTTACGCCAGTACAATTAAGCAGTTATTCGATGAAATTCAAAGCAGTAAAATGCCCGCCGACCGTATTTTGGCAAACTACTTTAGAGAACATAAAAAACACGGCTCGAAGGATCGTAAAGTCATCCGTGAATCTTTGTTTAGTCTATTTCGTTGGTGGGGGTGGTTTCAGCGAATAGGCGATCAACAAGAATCAGCGACTTATTTTGCCAGCCTAAGCGCCAGTGCGTTATTGGAAGCCCATGCCTGGCAAGATATCGCCACTGCTTGGCATGAGTTATCGCAGTCGCCTATCGATTATCAACAGGCTCAAGCACTTGCCGTTGACAGTCTCGACGACAAACTCACGCTAATGCAGCATTTATTTCCAGCGGCTAAGCTTAAATCACAGGATTTATTACCCGACTGGTTCTGGCAAGTGTGCCCTATAGATGCGGCGCAGCAAACGCAATTAATTGCTGCTATGTCCAGTCGCCCGCCGATTTGGGGACGCGCGCAAGGGATCACGAGCCAAGATGCGGCGGCGCAGCTGCAAGCGATAGGTATCGATGCTAGTTATGGTCATTACTTTAACGATGCCATTAACCTTGGCAGCAAGAGTATGAATCTTAATGAAATCGCCCTGTATAAAGACGGTAACATTGAGATCCAAGATTTGGCTTCACAGGTCATAGGGCAAATTTGCGCGCCAGAACCCGATGACCATTGGTGGGATGCCTGCAGTGGTGCTGGCGGAAAAACCCTGCAGCTGCGGTCTTTGATGTTGACCAAGGCTGCTGATAATAAAACACCCTCTACGGGCAGCATTATATCGTCAGATATTCGCTCCAATGCCCTAGAAGAACTGACTAAACGTGCCCAAAGAGCTCACTTTAACGGTATTAGCGTTGCCCGTTGGAAGAGCGTTGCCCTGCCGGTACCTGCGGATCATTTCGACGGTGTGTTAGTCGATGCCCCCTGCAGTTGTACTGGCACTTGGCGACGTAATCCTGATATGCGTTGGTTGGATGGTGTTGAAGCAGTGGCCGATAAAGCCGCGTTACAGCTCGATATTTTAAGCCGTAGTAGCCGCGCAGTTAAAGCGGGCGGCATCCTCGTTTACGCCACATGTTCCTTGTCGCCGCTCGAGAACCAAGACGTGGTGACGGCGTTTTTACAGCAACATCCAGAATTCACGCTCACGCCAATACGCCATCCTTTTACGGGTGAACAAACAGAAATGTTGACCGTATGGCCCTTTGAAGCGAATAGTGATGGTATGTTTGTCGCGCGTATGCTGCGCAGCAAGTAACACTAACTCATTATTTTGTATCAAAACTTGGCGCCTTTCATTCTGGGCGCCAGTTTCAATCATATAATATAATTTCTGATGATAATTACACTTACCCTTTAATTATCATAAGGATAATCCACACATTCCCCATTAAAATCTCAGATACGGCCATTTCAGTGGCAAGATATAGCCTTTGGACAAAACTTTTCACCATCAGTGATGAAATATTTCGCTTTAGCTTCATCTCACCTTTGGGTAAAAAGATCGGGTGCTGCGAATGGCACAGGTATTTTTGGAATTTTGACCATGTCACACTCCTATGAATTTGACGACGATGATGCGCCATGGGGCGATAACGTCAAAGGTAAGCAAAAGAATAAACGCGTGAAACAGCGCCGCAGAGATACTAAGCGACGTTACTCGGACGATAATACAGAGGTGGATTTCTACCAAAATAAATCGAAGTAACTAAATCTAAGTACCCTTGCTCTCACGGGTTTGTTTTACAAATTCGTTCAGTGCTAAACCTGCCAAATCTGAGCAAGTTGGATAATATCCAACTTGCTAATCAACCCCGTTATCCCCTCTCAAATACTTAATCATTCCAGTGTAAAATCAATGGGCTTAATTGCTTATTTGCCCTATGCTTTTTGGGCTATAACTCCCAAATCATTGGACTTACACTGAAATTTAAGGATGAACGCCATGGAAAAACAGCGCCCCGACTTTATTTATCCCCAAGGCAGTATGTTGATGCACTCGCCCTTAGTGCTAAATAAAGCCGATATGTACGGTTTTTTTCTTAAGGGGAAACAGGAAAACCTGCAACGCTCTATCGATAAAACCTTGAATCAAGTTGCTGGCAGCGAAATGTATTTTAAGGTGCTGTCTCCCTACGTACTGACAACCTTCACTCAAATTGAAAAAGCGTATTCCGCTTATCCAGAGGACAGAGCTAAGGGCTGGATCCAAGAAACGGACATCATCACTTGGGTCATGGTCGGGCGCCAAGATAGCAGCAACAGTAAACAAATCAGCCAAGTGTATTTTCAGCCACTACATATTTGGGTGAACGATGCCATGGCCTTAATTAATGGCAGAGAACTCTTTGGTTATCCTAAATATTTATGTGAATACACTATGCCAGCGGTTGGCGAGCCTCTGACGCGATTATCCCTTGAGACCAAAAGTTTTTTACATTTCTCACCCGAAACCGAACTTGCCCTGCATCCATTAATTGAAGTGAATTGCGATGCCAAACCCGAGGCACAGCTTTCAACCCTTGAAGCAATAGCTCAAACTTGGCAACTCTTTAAAGAACAAACCGATTTTATTCCAGAACTTGACCAGCTTGGCGAAGAGCAGCTATTTCATCTGTTATTTAAACCCGCTATCGATCAAGTATTTCTAAAACAGTTCCCCGACTCGTCAGGGCAAAAAGCCATTTATCAAGCCATCGTTGCCGCGCCAGCCCAAGTGAATAAAGTGCACAGTGTTGCCCTGCTAAAAAATGATTTTGTTGCGACCATTTTTGATAATGCCAGCTTCCCGTTAAAGGATACGCTCGGGGTCGAGATTGGTGAGCAACACGTTTTACTGCCTTACCATGTGAACTTCGATTTTGAAGTGCCGCCCGGCGAGGTATTAGTCGATAACTCCGAAATCAAAAAACAGAAAATAGCCATTCTCGGTGGCGGTGTCGCGGCAATGACAGCAGCCTGTTATCTAACCGATAAACCCGGCTGGCAGAATCAATATGAGATTGATGTCTATCAACTCGGCTGGCGTATCGGTGGTAAAGGGGCTAGTGGCCGCAATGCCGCTATGGGGCAACGCATCGAAGAACATGGTTTACACATCTGGTTTGGTTTCTATCAAAACGCGTTTGCCTTAATGCGCAAAGCGTATGAGGAATTGGATAGGCCAGCAAACGCGCCGCTTGCAACTTTTTTTGATGCCTTTAAACCGCATAACTTCATCGTCTTACAGGAAGACGTTGATGGCCGTTCTGTGAGTTGGCCAATCACTTTCCCAATGCTACCAGGCATCCCAGGTGATGGCACCGAAACCCTCACCTTCTGGAAAGTCGTTAAAGTCGCCTTTGCGTGGATCAAAGAATGGCTCAAAGACATGGATGACCTGCTCGATGCAGATGAAAAAGCCATGGGAACACCTAAAAACTGGCTCGATAGCAGCTGGTTTGAACGCTTAAAAGATAAGTTAGAGGATTCGGTCGAAGATGCCAAAGAATCACTCGACGCGCTCGGTGATAAGCTTGAATGCCATTTTAATCAAATGATTGGCCGCGAGTGCGATGAGCATGTACACAGTGAAAGTGACGATGGTCTTGTAGAATCAGCTGTCGATGCCCTGCATCAAAGACTCGTGAAACGTTTTAGCGGACATTTAGATAATAATGACGAACTGCGCCACTTATATATAGCCGCCGATCTGGGCCTCACGATCCTCAAGGGCATGTTTGCCGACGATGTATTTGAAAAAGGCTTTGACGCCATCAATGGCTATGATTATCGCGAATGGTTAACCAAACACGGCGCCAGCCTTAAGTACACAGTCGACAGTGCGCCAGTGCGCGGTTTTTACGACTTAGTGTTTGCCTATGAGAAAGGGAACTTCGACAAACCCAATGTCGAAGCGGGCACAATTATCCGCGCTATGCTGCGTATTGCCCTGTGCTATCAAGGTGGCGTGATGTGGAAAATGCAGGCGGGCATGGGTGATGTTGTGTTTACACCTTTTTACGAAGTGCTCAAACGCCGCGGAGTCAATTTCCACTACTTCAATCGAGTTGATAATCTCGAATGCCGTAATCAAAGTATTCAAGCGATTGAGATCACTGAGCAAGTAGCCATGGCACCGACTGTCACAAACTACGATCCTTTAGTCGATGTGAAAGGTCTCGCTTGCTGGCCGAGTACGCCCAATTATGAGCAACTTGAGCCTGAACAAGCGGCACTGCTTAAAGCCCATAATATCAATCTTGAACACTTCTGGAGCGATTGGGACAGCGTGTATGAAACTCACTTTGGCAAAGCCCTACCGAAAAAGCGTTTAGTCAAAGGCGTAGATTTCGACAAAGTGATCTTCGGTCTATCCATAGGTTCTGTGCCCCACGTGGCGAGTGAAGTTATGGCACAAAGCCCAGCCCTCAAGCTTTGCGTTGATAAGGTGCAAACTGTCGCCACTCAAGCCTATCAACTGTGGATGAACCAAGATCTGAATGGAATAGGCTGGCCTAATTACTCTGAAGATGGCGAGGAACCCGTATTATCGGGCTTCACCGAACCCTTCGATACTTGGGCATCGATGAACCAACTACTAGACAAAGAAGATTGGCGCGGCTTAGAACCTAAAAATGCCAGTTACTTTTGCTCGGCATTGCCTGTCGAGGCCTATCCACCAAGCTCGGATGTAGATTTCCAACAACGGAAAACCTTAGAAGCAAAAGCGGGTGCTATCCATCAACTCAATACCGAAATCCATAAACTTTGGCAAAATGTCGGTGATAGCTTCCCTTGGGAATGGTTACACGATGAACAAGACCGTCAAGGTGTTGCCCGCTTCGATAGCCAATATTGGCGCGCAAATGTAGACCCATCCGAGCGTTATGTCTTATCGGTTAAAGACAGCTCGCAGTATCGCATCACGACAGATGGCACAGGGATAGATAACCTGTATATGACGGGCGATTGGATAAAGACAGGCCTTAATGCGGGCTGCGTCGAAGCGGCGACGATGGCGGGAATGCACACATCAAAAGCGATATCGGGTCATCCTGCGGTGATTAAGGGCGAAAAAGACTTCTAAGCTCGTCCTTAAATCTAGCTAAGTCGCAAACTTGGACACTGCTTAGTCCAAGCAAAATGAAGCTAATAAATCTAAGATAAAAACATAAACGGCGCAGATAAATTCTGCACCGTTTATGTTTTCTAATGTTCTACTAAAACGATTATTTTAAATTTTTCAATAGCTAGCTTAAATGTAGCCTCACATCGACACCACGAGTATCTGCATACTCTTGACGACGCTTATCCATACGCGATTGATATAAGTGAGTGTCAGCAGAACGCAACCACTCATGGGGATCTGCGACCTCAGTGTTTAACGACATCCCAAAACTACACTGGCAATCTTTAAAACCATGGCTTGCTAATTCTTCACCTAAGCCACTCAAAGCACTCTGTAATAACTGGATACCAGCAGAAGGCGTCACAATCACAAACTCGTCACCACTAATCCGATAAACCTTCATGTGCGCTAAGTCTGTTGCTTGCAATAACTGCACTATCAACAGCAATAATCTATCGCCTTCTTGATGGCCGAGTGTTTCATTGACACTTTTCAGACTATCGATATTCAATAGTGCTAACGCCATTGGTTGCACGACTTTATCGGCAAATCCTAATTGTGAGTTCATATATTCGTCAAAAGCATAACGATTACCGACTCGCGTTAATCCATCTAAACGTGCCTTTTCCCATGCAATCGCTAACTCTTCAATATGCGCCTTACGTTCCTCAGCAAGTAATTTCAGCTTATTCGCTAACGCTAAGGACAGTAATAACGCATCAGCCGTACCGCCCATCAGAGTCGCAAGCTCTGCATGTTCAATGAAATCAGGAGTGAGCCCCATATTTCCGGGTAAAATAATCACCGCAGGCAACAGCAAGCAGGTAAAGGCAAGAATAAAATAACGTGCAGGAGCAAAGCCTTTCATCAAACACACATTACCGCAGGTAATCGCTAAAGCAATCCATAGCATGATCAGTACAGAGGCAATAATTGCCGTATAGGACAACAACCAAATACTGGTCGGCAGAGCCACAATACAGGCAAACATTAAATACTGACTAAGACGCCACAGCCGTGGTGAGTAACTAGGCAACTGCAGGAAGTGCTTGTAAAACATGATATTAAAAATGGGTAAACTGATGAAAAACAGATGATGCAACTCAAGGTAATGAAAATTAAATAAGTGTGCTGGCAAATGGAAAGTCAGTGCCCAGCCACCAAAATAAGCAAATACGTAAAGGCCATAGTAGAGAAAGGCTTTATCAAGAATAGAGATATAAATCAAAATATTATATAAGGCGATAAACAATAATCCGCCTAAACACAGCAGCACTGCCATTGCGAGACGGTCAGACATCAACTGATGATCCGCCACACTTTGCAATGCTATCTCAGGGGGAGAGGAGTAATAACGGCTGCTCAGCTTCACCACCAGCCAATAATCCGTGCCCATATTCAAGGTGACCTTACGGCCATAATCGAATAAAAACTGGTATGGAGCACTGTAGCCACTGTGGGCATGTTGTACGCTGCCGTCACTGCCGAGTATCCAATAATCTACGGATTCAATAATCGAATTACTTGCATCCACTACCCAGTTTGATTGACGTTGATTGACCATCACAGGTGTAATCATCCAATAATCGCCACCGGTTAAGCTGACCGAACTAGCTTCGTCGAGTTGTCCCATCCAATGGGGCACGGTTTCAAACCGATCAGGAGGCTGTTGATCCGCTTTAGCATGGAACAAATACGGGGAGTCCAACGCAATTTCAGCGCTTAATACAGAGGGACTTAATGTCCACAAAAAAAGTAAAAAACACCCAAATAGAGTTTGTTTAAGTTTGTTCATCGGCTTATTTAGTTAAAGGGCCATAGATCATTTTTACAGCTATGAAGAAAATGCTAATGCTGTCAATCTTAGTCGATAGTTGGATTTGTAGGTTAACTTTATGGCTACATTTAGTTTTTTACAATCAGTTAGGCTAAATTAGTCGGATATACCATGCCTTATGATGCTATTTTAGTCTCAAAGTCCAAACTGCGGCATGAAATTCAAGATACACCTTAATACTGACTTATTTTTGCTGGGATCCTATGCAGCCTCTATTGATGATTTTAGCCGCACAACTACTGATTGCCAGCGGTAACCTATTGGTTAAGTTGCTTGAAACCAATGCGCCTGTTTTTCAACTGGTGCTCTACAGGCAATTATTTGCCACTCTGCTTGTACTGCCTTTTGTGTGGCACTTACAAGGTAATCTTAAACTGAGTCCTTTTTACAAAGTGCATCTCGCCCGCGCGCTATTGATTGGACTGGGCAACGCCATTTTTATGCTTGCTATTCTGCATCTTCCGCTCGCAACAGTAACAGCTGTGATTTATACCTCACCCTTGTTACTGCTAGTACTATCGGCCATTTTTTTAAATGAACGTATTGGTTATCGACGCACGGTCGCAGGTCTTATCGGCTTTAGCGGCATTTTGCTTATCAGCCAACCAACAGAATTTAACCTGTACATAGGTTTAGCCTTTTTCGGTGCCATGACATCAGCGTTGAATAGTTTGATTTTAAAGGCCTATTCGACCCATGAACATCCTTTTTCCATGCTCTTTTGGTCTAATGCCTTTGCGATGATATTTCTGATACCTGCGACCTTATACGAAGGCGCCGAATTTAGTTTACCAGTGGCGCAAGTGGGGCTGACTTTGGGACTATTTTACATTGCCATGACCTATCTCATCATCCATGCCTATCGACGTGCCGATGCGAGCCAAATGGCACCAGTAGAATATACAGGATTGATTTTTGCAGCCTTGTTAGGCTGGTGGATACTCGATGAAGTACTCAGCCTAGTGATTTTAATCGGGATTGGATTGGTCATTTTCTCATCCATATTACCAAGCTACAGTGAGCTAAAGGCGAAATGGAAAAGCCGGCGAAGTTAACCTCGCCGGCTCTTTAATTCGACATCACGATCGCAATATAGCTAAATCAATAAGCCTTGTGCTTAGAAACGGAATTTACCGCCAATATACACACCATCTTCGAAAGTAAAATTGCGAGCATCATCGTATTCGAAGGCAATCTTGCGGTAACCAACATAAAGTGCCATGTTTGGCGTTATACGGTATTGCACTTTTGAGTCTAATTCATAATGACCATCAACATTGCCAAATGACAATACAGACGGCGCATAGTAAGCCGCGGCGTGCAGTGAAATATTGGGTCCCATTGATAGTGCATAACGACCACCAACAGAAACGGCACTGCCATTGGGTGAATAGTCAGACCAAAGCTGGCTTAACTGAGCACCAACCTCAAAGTGATGCACACCCGCATCATGGGTCATGTGCATTGCACCTTGAGCGATATGGCCGCCTTCATCCGCATAGATATAACCCAAAACTGCGTTAGTATCTTTGTTCAATTGCAGTTCTAACTCAGTTGAAACCACATCGTTGTTCAACCCAAGATTAAATTCTGACGCATTCACTTGCAGCGCTGCTGCACTCAATAATAAGACACTTGCTACTCTGAACTTAGCCATAAAAAAACACCTCAATAATGACTGTGGGTAATAGCCGCGGATCATACCGAATAAATAAAGAAAATCAGCCTATTTGCGTATAAAGAGGGATTATTTGCGAGGAATATACAAATGTAAAACAAGATGAAAACACATTAAGATCTAAGTCTTTTCACTTACAACACAATTAGACCGCCGGGGTACGATCGCCAACTAAAGACTGCATTATCGCTTCAGCATCGACATTAACGCTTAAAGCTAAGTAATACCAACCCACAGTATTTCCTGTGCCACGGATACTCAAATAATTACGCCAAAATTGAAAACCTGCCTTCAATAAATTAGCTTGACTCGACGTGTTCTCGGCGCGAATTGTGGCGTATAAAATCAATATCCCTAAAGCCTTAGCCACTTCGATACGTTTTTGCGTTAAACCTTGAGCTATGCCTTGACGCCGATAATAGGGCGACACCACCAGATAACCCAGTTCACCGACAGTGCCTTTATCGACAGTGCCTTTATCGACAGTGCCTTTACCGGCTTTTATCGCAGCACAACCCACTATCTCACCCTCGATAGTTTTCGCTAAGATCACCGCACGGGAATGGAAAAAGACCTGATGATCCAACGGATGAGCATTATCATCACGCCCATCAATTAATTGTGCCGCCAGCGCTAATTCTTCCGGCTTTTCACCTATAACAAACTGAATGTTATTCATATCCAGATTAAACCGTTAATGTTCCCAACATACGGTGAATGCACACCAAATTGCCGTGCATTCATCTTCCAAACTCACCCAAGAGCCCACGCTAAAGATATAACAACGTCGCCATACCTAAGAAAGTAAAGAAACCCACCACATCGGTCACAGTCGTTAAGATCACTGAACCCGATAACGCCGCGTCTTGATTAAACTTCTGCAACACCATAGGCACTATCACCCCAGCAATAGCGGCAACGGCCATATTAATCAATATCGCACAGCCAATCACTATACCTATCGTCGCTTCACCGAACCACCAGCCAGAGACTAAACCTATCACTATCGCCCACAAAAATCCGTTAACTATGCCAATGCCGAGTTCGTTTTTCATTAGCGAAAACAAGTTACCCGCCGAAATCTGTCCCATGGCCATACCGCGGATCATTAGCGTTAGAGATTGGCTCCCCGCGATGCCGCCCATAGAAGCGACAATCGGCATCAACACCGCTAATGCAACCACTTGCGATAGGACATTTTCAAATAAACCAATGGTCGCTGAGGCAAGGAAAGCCGTCAGTAAATTGATCCCAAGCCATACAGCACGGCGCTGAGCACCTTTCATAATAGGGGCGAACAAGTCGTCGGATTCATCCATACCCGCAGTTGCCATCAACTGCGCCTCATAATGCTCACGCACTAATGCCGTTGCGGTTCGTAGCGTCACGCGGCCGATTAACTCTCCGGACTCATCAATCACAGGCAATTCAATTTCGCGGCTGTGCTCTATCGCTTCGGCCGCTTCCAAAAGACTCGTATCGGCGGATAACGCACGGCAGTCCTCAGACAAAAGTGAAATCAATAACTCATCGGGATTATGTTTAAAAATATCATAACGACGAACAGTACCTTGATACTTATCCAGATCATCAACGATAAACAAATTGTCGTTACAATCGAGCTCTATACGGCGAAAGAAGCGCTGCGCTTGAGCAACTGTCGCCTTATCACTGAGCACCAACATTTGATGATCGGTATAACGGCCGATTTCATTCTCAGAGTATTGATCATAAAGTTCGAATCGTTGTCGCTGACGCTCCCCCATCTGAGCCAAGGCACGATCGGTAAAACTTTCAGGAAGATAATCACTCCACTCAATTAAATCTTCAGGGCTTAATTGCGCAAATAACAAATCCACTTCATTGTCAGGCATCCGCTTCAGGATCCCCATACGTGGATCGGCACGCATCAGGCTCAGCACAGTCACTCTGTCAGCAAATTCAACTTGCTGCCAACGCTCATAACGCTCATCCAAGGGCAAGGACTCAAGCGCTAAGGCTATGGTTCCAGGTTCTGAGTCATTCAGAATTTCACTAAACACTTCAGCCTGTTCTTCGCCTTCAACTTCAGTGAGTTGTTGAACTACTTGCCCCACATCCGCTTGCATGTTTGTTTCGTATTCTGCGTCATTTTCTATCACACAGATGCCCTTTTTTAGCCACAAAATTGCTGTAACTATATTGATAATTAAGTAAATTAGCAAACCCACAAAATAAATTGTGCGCAATTATATTGCTGAAAATTATTTTAAGGTTTATGCTGTTTGGCTAAGATCCTACGGAGGTGAACATGACTACGAATATATACAGCCAATCAGCAACAGACATTCAAGGCAACGCGGTAAGCTTAGAGCAGTATCGGGGCAAAGTACTCTTAATCGTCAACACCGCCAGTGAATGTGGATTTACACCGCAATACAAAGGATTAGAAGCGCTATATCAAAAATACAAAGATCAAGGATTAGTGATTTTAGGCTTTCCTTGCAATCAATTTGGCGCCCAAGAAAAAGCCGATGAACAAGGCATTCAAGCCTTTTGTGAATTGAATTTTGGCGTGACGTTTCCGCTATTTTCTAAAATAGAAGTGAATGGCGAACATACGCATCCACTTTATCAATACCTTAAGAAAGCCGCTCCCGGCGTATTAGGCACTCAAGGTATTAAATGGAATTTCACTAAATTTTTAGTTAATCGCCAAGGCGAAGCAATCGAAAGATTTGCATCAACGACCAAACCCGAAGCATTAGAAAGTAAAATTGCTGCTTTGCTAAAATAATTTAATCACTATCTATTTGAAATCTTGCAATTTATAAAAATTTAGATTTATTTTAATTTTTTATGGAACTTTAACCGTACAAGGCCCCTCAAATGTATTGACAGTGAATGTCTTTTTCATGTTCATCATCTCCCTGGGGCTTCTAGCGCAGTCCCCTTGACCTAGGAATAGGTCATTAGGCAACCATTAGGTTGCCTTTTTTTATCCCTTTATTTTATATGTAAAATAAATGTAACAACTAAGTGTGGGCACTCAATATCTCTCAAAAACTTTTTTTGTCTTTTTTCTGATATCGGTGAACTTAATTAAAAATGGCGACTCTGAGTATAGGTAAGGATTAACAGATAAGATTAAATGCACCTTGAGAATGAAATATGTGAAGTCGCAGTTTCATGCACTCAAATGACACAGTTTCTGTTTTATCGCATTGAGTCGAATTGGTTGGTCGTTCATCATCATCTCCCTTTTGGGACGCAATAGAAAACACGCTAGCGCACTGAATTCTATTTGTATCCCGCACTGATTTCCTTGTGGCAACCTTAGGTTGCCATTTTTTTTACTCAAATTTCAACAAGCGCTAACGCTAGCTTATAGATTAATAAACTGACACGCGTTTAATTTTTTATCACCATGATTTTAATGTAGAAAAAATGTAACACTTAAGTGTGAGTACTCAGTATTCCCCAGAAAAATGTCCCATAAAATCTTTTTTAAACTTTTTTGGGATTTTTTTCTGATATCAGTGAACTTAATTAAAAATGGTGACTCTGAGTATAGGTAAGGATTAACAGATAAGATTAAATGCACCTTGAGAATGAAATATGTGAAGTCGCAGTTTCATACCCTCAAATGACACAGTTTCTGTTTTATCGCATTGAGTCGAATTGGTTGGTCGTTCATCATCATCTCCCTTTTGGGACACAATAGAAAACACGCTAGCGCATTGAATTCTATTTGTATCCCACACTGATTTCTTTGTGGCAACCAATAGGTTGCCATTTTTTTTACCTAAATTTCTATAAGCTGAGTGATTTGTCCAATTGAACTTGAATCGAAGGATGATAGCCTGCACGAGCCTTTGTATAGATGTCTTTTAATTCAGAGTGATATCCCGCAATTTGTAACTCAGCATAGAGTGGCCGCACAAATTTACCGCGTCCAATACGCACTAAATAGGCACTTAATGCCGGCAACACAGGATCATAATGATTACGAATCGCGACTCGAAACCAATCACAGGCAATTTCTGCATTAGTCGATTGGGTTAATTGGAAGGTTTCATCCAGATCCATCAATTGAACTTGACTAACGACTTCAGGTAATTGGGTCAGAAAATATTGCCAATGGTGCACTCGCCAATCTTTAACGCTTAATCGGCCCGCTGCTGTTCCCTGTAAAAAACACGCCAGCGCATCATCGACTTTATCTAAACTCATGGATGTTGGTCCGCAATAGCCCTCAGGTAAGCCTTCACCATAAATCCACGTTAATAGTTCAGCTTCAGTGATTTTATCTGCATGTAATTGCAGTAAAGTTTGTTTTGCGTACTCGACAAACACTACGGTGGTAATGGCTTTAAACGCAAAATGATTCACATAAGTGAGTAAAAATTTATCAAATTCTACTCGCCCTAGCCTACGCTCTAAATCATGGACAAACATCGAAGCCTTATCATAAGTAAAACGATTAAAGGCAAGATTAGGATCGTCCTGCTGCACATTAGCGGGTAAAGTTTGCTTATCCTTAGGCAAAGATGCTATTTCTTCTTTTAAGCGACCAAACTCTATTACCCATTCTAATTCTGCCTGTTCTTTGCCGTAGACAGCCTCGACAATACGGTTAGTAAAATAGGTCGTGAAACCTTCGTTTAACCAGAGATCACGCCAAGTCGCATTACTGACCAAATTGCCCGTCCAAGAATGCGCTAACTCATGGGCAACGGTTGACACTAAGCTTTTATCACCAGCAATGAGTGTGGGCGTTAAAAAGGCTAAACGCGGATTTTCCATTCCACCGAATGGAAAACTCGGCGGCAAGATAATCATGTCATAGCGGCCCCATACGTAAGGACCTAACAATGACTCAGCAACATCGAGCATATTTTCAGTATCTTCAAACTCTTTTGCGGCGGCCACTAACATGCTAGGCTCGGTATACACGCCGCATCT
Organism: Shewanella sp. S23-S33; assembly: GCF_043359565.1. NCBI lineage: Bacteria > Pseudomonadati > Pseudomonadota > Gammaproteobacteria > Alteromonadales > Shewanellaceae > Shewanella > Shewanella sp. S23-S33. Next base: position 191,595 of record NZ_JBHFFD010000014.1, read on the forward strand.
TGGACCTATCGCTTGAAAGGCAATATCACCCACAGCCAACGCCATTAAATGGGTCGGAATAGGCTGTTCCATCTCAAAGTGAAACACACCATTAAGTGGCGTATCGGGATGATTCATCGCGCTCATAACGGCGCGCATGCCTTTGGGCACTTGCACCTTAGCATCAAAAGTGATCCGCGCCTTAGGCGTATCTTGTAATGGGATCCAACTGCGGGCATTGATCGGTTGCGATTGACTAAAGAGGTAAGGTAACTGTTTACCCGCGGTTTGCTCAGGCGCTAGCCACTGTAATCCTTGGGCGGACGGCGAGGTTTGATAGTGAATACAAACCTGCTTGCAAGGAGATTCTGGTAAAGTGATACACAATTTTTGCCCGAGTATGGGGTCAGCTTCATTAAGCACAAAGTCGAGCGGTTCTTCATCCATTTCTGTTAATACATTCACCCCCTCTGTAGCATTAAAGCAAGTCACAGCAAGTATGGTTAGATCTCGACTATCAAGCCAAAGCTCTGTTACATCACACTCAATAAAATCCAAGGACAGCGTCGCTTTAGCGAAAAGACGCTGCGCGTCAAAATCCACCATGACATCCAAAGAGACATGGGTCACTTGCACTTGTTCGGTATTCGCAAAAGAATGGTAATCTCGGGTTAAATCCCAAGGGGCTACATCAGCTAATGTACTCTTAGTTGGTTGCAACACTGTCGCCTCGATATTCAAGTTTTGAGCGGTATGTTCTAAATAGTGGGTTATGAGTTACCTTGCTGTGGTGACGGGCTTGATAACTTATCACTAATCATTGGGAGGTATTATCGACTGCAAATTTACTCAGAGGCAAATCGTAACTGAGCTCTAGAGCTCCTTAGGAACAAGTTTTTTGTAACAGTTCATCTTTGGGTGTAGGTACCGAGTTTGCAATAAGCTATCTCTAGCTTGCTGGATTTATCGGTAGTCACAGTAGAAGCAGCTAAAATTGAGACGTGCAAACTTGGCAAAAATCGAGTCAGCCTCTTTTTATAAAAACAAAATGCAAAATTATTTAAAATATTTCGCACTTCCCCTGAACTAATTTGATGATGCTGAGTCAGATATTATGAACCGAATCTTTGTAATGAGTTTCTTCGTTCATCATCATTCTCCTTTAGATGGTTTCTAGCGCGACCGTCCCAAGATTCCGAATTGGAATTTACAGCAACCTACTTAGGTTGCTTTTTTTATGTCTTTAATTTGTTCTAAATTCGACATCATCACACATTTAAAACCACAAAAACAAAAAGGACCTCCTGAGAGGTCCTTGATTAACAAGCCGTTTGACTTACAAGCGAATACCTACTTGCTCTAAATCTTTAGCAACTACGCTATTAGGCACAGGTACATAACCGTCTTTTTCTACCACTTGCTGACCTTGCTTAGACAACACATAACGCAGGAATTCTTTTTCCATTGGTGCTAAGTCTTTGTTTGGTTGCTTGTTCACATAAACGTATAAGTAACGTGATAGTGGGTAAGTACCATTAGCCGCGTTTTCAGCTGTAGCTTCGATAAACTCATTGCCTTTCTTAGCGATGGCAACAGCTTTAACACCTGCAGTTTTGTAACCGATACCTGAGTAGCCAATCGCATTCAGAGATTGAGAAACAGATTGCACAACAGAAGCTGAACCAGGTTGCTCGTTTACGTTAGCTTTAAAGTCACCTTTACAAAGCGCGTGCTCTTTAAAGTAACCGTAAGTGCCCGATACTGAGTTGCGACCGTAAAGTTGAACGTCTTTGGCAGACCAGTTACCGTCTAAGCCTAAATCGCCCCAACGTTGGATGTCACTGCTACCACATTTGTGAGTTGAAGAAAAAATGCCATCAACTTGCTCAACGCTTAAGCCTTTGATTGGGTTATCTTTGTGCACGAATACGGCTAAAGCATCGATAGCAACACGAATCGCAGTTGGCTTATAACCAAAATGCTTTTCGAACGCTTCAACTTCATTAGGCTTCATCTTACGGCTCATAGGACCGAACTGTGAAGTGCCTTCAGTCAACGCTGGTGGCGCAGTAGAAGAACCCGCCGCTTGGATCTGAATGTTGACGTTAGGGTACATTTGTTTAAATTCTTCTGCCCAAAGTGTCATCATGTTGGCTAAGGTATCTGATCCTACAGATGATAAGTTGCCAGATACACCGCTCGCTTTTTCATAAGTAGGCAGAGATGGATCAATCGATGCCATCGCAGTGGCAGAGAATACACCAGCGGCTGTTAGAGTAATCGCGCCGACAAGCTTTTTCAGTTTCATTATGTGCTCCAGTAGTAAGCTAACTAATTTGTAACTTAAGTTTCTTCAGACGCAGCCAGTATCAATCGCTACAATGACAATTCTATGTCCGTGATATGACACTTAAATGACAATGCACTATTTATCGCTTTTTTCTGTCATTAATACCAATCACATTAAATATCTAATCAGTTCAGAGCCTCACAGGCATTTCAATCCAAGGCGCATTGACGCAGAAATGGTCATTCATACAACACCGGAGTGGGATGCCTGTGTGGCTCCCAAAGGGCGGGTTTCAATGCGCTTTATACTGCGTTTAAGGCTTTCGACAGAGCACCACTATGCCTTCAAGCCTTCGCCTTGTCTAAAGCGCGTTGAATTCCCGCTGAATGAACAGATATTTAATACTATTGGTATAATAAAGACTCAATAAATCTAGAAATAAAAACAGGCCCTAATGGCCTGTTTTTATTATTTATTGTAAATATCTCACTCACACATACTATTTCTTACGTTCGATAAGATGCAAAGGGATAATAAAGCTAAAAGTACTGCCTTTACCGACTTCACTGCTGATTTTAAGCTTACTGTGATGGTGGTTAAGCGCATGTTTTACTATCGCTAAACCTAAACCACTACCACCAGTTTGCCTTGAGCGCGCACTGTCTACCCGATAAAAGCGTTCCGTTAATCGACCAATATGTTGAGCCGCAATACCTTCACCCGTATCCGTTACGCTAAAGATGGCACCCGTAGCCACACTGCACCACTGCACTGTAATTTTCCCGCCAGGTTCTGTGTAACGAATCGCATTAGAAATCAAGTTAGAACAGGCACTTCTCAGCTGCAATTCATTGCCGTGAGAATCAAGTCCAGGCTCACAATAGAAACTCAACTCATACTTATCTTGTGCCAGCGCCTTAGCTTCCTCCTTGAGCACCTCCATCAACTGCATCATATTCACAGTGTTTTCGAGGTTAATATCCGCCGCATCTTCAATTCGCGATAACATCAATAGCTGTTCGACCATAGATTGCATTCGTCGCGTCTGCTGCTGCATCAATGCTAACGGCTTGACGTTCATCGAATCAGGCTCAGCCATGCTTTGCATCATTTCGAGGTAACCCTGTAACACAGTGAGCGGCGTTTTTAATTCATGCGACACATTGGCGACAAACTCTTTTCGCATTCCCTCAAGCTGACGTATACGAGTGATATCCCGCGCAATTAACAGTAGCTGCCTGTCACCGTAAGCCATGATACGGATTTCAAGCAAACGCCTATCCGATACCGGCGAAGGTAACTCCAGCGGCTCTTTGTATTGTGCGGATTTAATGTAAGCAGAAAAATCAGGATGACGGATTAAATTATCGATTCGTTGACCATTATCCTGTGGCCACACAAAACCGAGAATGAGTTGCGCTAACTTGTTGCACCATAAAATATTATGCTCTGAATCAAGCACGACAGCGGCATCGGGTAACGCCTCAGCACCTTGACGAAATCGTGCCAGCAATGCGGCCAGTTGACCGACACGTCGACGATTCTTCCCTTGAAGGCGATAAATACCGTTAAATACACCTTCCCAGCTCCCACTGCCCTGCGGCGGCGTGAGTTTCCTATCCCGCCATAACCAAAAGTTAAGCCGTGATAATTGTCGATAATGCCAGCAAACTAACCCTAGCGTGCCGATAAAAAGTATCCAGAGAAGTTTCCCTACCAATAAACCTATTAGCGCGCAAAGCAGTAGATATAAACCTAAGCGCGTAAACAACCGATACCCTGAATAAGAGTCAGACATAAATAAACCCAAACATCAGGCTAAATAAGAGGAGCACAAGATAGCGTAAAAGCTAACTTGTGCCTAACAGTTATTCAGCACTAAATGCGTGTAGAGAAACGATAACCAGCGCCACGAACCGTTTGGATCAAGCGATCATGACCAGACTCTTCAACGGCTTTACGAAGGCGTCTGATATGCACGTCAACGGTTCTGTCTTCAACATACACATTGGTGCCCCACACATTATCGAGCAGCTGTTCACGGCTGTAAACACGCTCAGGATGGGTCATGAAAAAGTGTAATAAACGAAATTCGGTTGGGCCCATATCTAATACAGTTTCACCCACACTCACCCTGTGACTCACAGGATCGAGCATTAAGCCCTGTACATCAATGGTTTCTTCTAAACGAGTCGGTGCACTGCGACGCAATACGGCTTTAATACGTGCGACCAGCTCTTTAGGGGAAAAAGGTTTAGTGATGTAATCATCGGCGCCAACTTCGAGGCCTTTGACTTTATCTTCCTCTTCACCGCGGGCGGTTAACATAATGATCGGAATTTGGCGCGTAAACTCATCTTGCTTTAAGCGTTTCGCCAATTGAATACCACTTCCGCCAGGAAACATCCAATCCAATAAAATCAGATCGGGGTAAGGCTCCTTTAGCAGCGCAATGGCCGAATCAAAATCTTCCGCCGCAGAGGTTGTAAACCCATGCTGTTCCATTACAAAAGTCAGCATCTCGCGGATGGCCAACTCGTCTTCTACTATCAATATCCTTGCAGTCATAAGTGATTTTCTGTCAGTGAATGTCAACACGGCTATTATTAGTCATTTTTATTACAGATTTATGAATAAGCACGCCGCTTGAGCCATATAGTAGTAATATTTGTCATAATAAGTTTATATAACTGTTTGTTTATAGCAATAAAAAAGGAGGCTATATGCCTCCTTAATTGAGTTTTAATGCTGGATTTAGAATTTGTGTTCTAAGCCAACACCAATGTATTTGTCATCATCTGTAGACGCTTCTAACGAACGGTTCGTGTAGAAAGCGAATAGTTTAGTTGGCTTACCTAAGCTGTAGTCTGCACCTACCGACCATGAATCACCAAGTTCTTCCATATCTTGGAACTGAGCTTTTAAAGTAACAGCATCGATATCATAGGCTGCGCTTAATAGATAGCCGTTAGCACTTTCTGCAGTGACTTCAACTGGCATCGACGTTACAGAATCAAATTTATAGATTTGCTCTTGTTGCTGGTACATACCACCCAGTTTAATTCCGGCTAACTTAGCTTGTAAGCTGGCACGAACAATCTCATATCCAGACACATCCGAGTCATAGGCAAGAGATGCATAAACGGGTGTTTTCTTCAGTTTCGCATCACCATACATGGCAGCTAAGCTAAAACCATCTTGAGCAAATTGACCTTTTACATCATTTCCTTCGGCAACATAGGTAACACCGAATACAAAATCACCAAAGGAAGGCGTAAGGTAAGTCGCCGTTTGAGCAGCGCGAACTTCACCCTTGAACAGCTTACCTAAGTCACCTGAAAGGTCGTTAAACTGATCAACATCACCTTGAGAAATTTTCAACAAGGTATCATTACGACCCACAGAGAACGAACCAAATGCGCCTTTCAAACCAACAAATTGGTTACGTGCAGTAAAGTTATCGCTTGATGCTGCACCTGTATCAACTTGATATTCCACTGTGTAGAAAGCTTCCAGCGAGCTAGACAGCGCAAAATCACCCTTCACACCAAAACGAGAAGCATTACTTTGAATAGTTGTTGTAGCATCACCTTTCTCATCATTTGATTGAGCAGTGACATTCAACTTACCATAAACAGTCAGTGGCTCAGCGGCATTAGCTGAAGCCAGAGTTGCAGAAGCTAGCGCAGAAGCAAGTAGAGTTTTACAAAAAACGTTCATCATTTAATCCTTTCGACGTTATGTTCGTCTTGGTTATTGGTTTGGAACGACCGAAAGTTTGCAATGAATGTGTTTCAATTTTATTTCAATTGTGACCATTAACGTTGGCGTGCAAAAAAGCTGACGCGAAGCTAGGCATAAAACCCAGTAAAAATGCAGGCTGCAGCTAAGCTAATTATTATGTTACAGTTTAATGAATTCTGATCTTCAGTTAAAAATCCGCTATTGAACACAGGTTTACCCCGTCCAAACTATGCCGTAAACTGCCACTTTAATTTTCAATGGGCGCCTCTTATGTGGTTTAAAAATCTTACTCTTTATCGTTTCAATAAACCTTTTGCCGTCGAAACCGAAGCACTAGAAACTGCGTTGGCCGATTTCACTTTCTCTCCCTGCTCAAGCCAAGATGTCAGTAAATTTGGTTTCTCAAATGCGTTAGGCAAAAAAGGCAGTTCTTTGGTCCATAGCGCTGACAATCGTCATCTGATCTGCGTGACTAAAGAAGAGAAAATTCTGCCAGGCCAAGTCATCAAAGAAGCCTTAGAAGAAAAAGTGGCTCTCATTGAAGATGAAGAAAATCGTAAACTGGCGAAAAAAGAAAAAGATGCGCTAAAAGATGAAATCATCACTAGCCTACTGCCACGCGCTTTTTCGCGTCGAAGCCAAACCCACGCCTTGATTTTGCCTGAGCTAGAAATGATCCTCGTTGATAGTTCAAGTGCCACTAAGGCCGAAGAATTATTAGCGTTATTACGTAAAGCTCTCGGCAGTTTACCTGTGATCCCACTGAGCTTTAAAGCGCCAGTCGAATCCAATTTAACTGAATGGTTAAAACTTGGCAGCGCACCATTACCCTTTGAAATGCAAGACGAAGCCGAGCTAAAATCTGAAGCTGATGAAGGCGGAATTGTGCGCTTTAAGCAGCAGGATTTGAAAGAAGACGAAGTGTTAGCTCACTTAGCAACAGGTAAGCAAGTACACAAGTTAGCGCTGCATTTCGGCCAATCGATTGCACTATTATTGCAATCAGATGCCAGCGTGAAGCGCCTTAAATTCTCTGAAGAGTTTAGAGCAGGGAACGATGAAGTCGGCACTGACGATCCTATGGCCCGTTTAGATGCAGACTTTGCCCTAATGGGCAGCGAGTTAGTCGCCTTGATGCATGCACTCGTGGCCGCCCTTGGTGGACTCGAAGACGCACAAGTTTAAGCAGAAATCGTTAAGCAAACGAGATCTGCAATTCGCTTATTAGACTGAGCCGTACAAGATAAGGAAAGGCGCCCCCATCAAAATAATGGTTGCGCCTTTTTTATGACGATTTTACTTTAGGTGGCTTTAAGACAAAGGTATTTAGATGCTAAAGATGAAGTCCTAACCACATTAAGCTTTAGTCGCTAACTCGCCTTTATTGTCAAACGGCCAATCAATGCCTAACCAAGTCTTGAAGAAAGCTTTTTGCTGTTTAGTCGCTTTTGCATCCCCCTTGAGCACTAGCTTACCGCTTTGCTGCTCGCCAAGGGTGAGCTGTACTTGCTTGATTTTATCGTTGCTAAATAATGTCACCTCTACACTATCGCCAACCTTAAAGTCTTTGATGCGCTTATAGAAACCCGCAGCAGTCACCTTGAGACCATTAATCGCTAATACTTCATCCCCCGCAACTATGCCCGCTTGCCAAGCAGGACCATTACGCAACACTTGGTCTAACACTAAAGAGCCATGGGTACTGCTCAAGGTCATTCCCGCAAATGCCTCAGCTTTTGAATCTTTACCATAGGACAGATTTAACCCTGCCTGTGATAATAATTCTGGAAAATCTAAACTCATGGGACTATTCACATTGGCTTGCCACCAAGGTGCATAATCTTTGCCGGATAAGTCTTTAAGAATGTACTGAACATCACTAACACCATAGCCTTTTGGTACGCGATGTTCTTGATATAAACGACGGTGCACATCGCGATATGAATACTTAAGCTCGGAGTCTTGAAGCAATGAAAAATCTAAGGCTAAAGAGGTTAAGTAACCCTCTGAGTAAATATTTACACTGTGGTTAATGGCATAATCGCCACCGATACTGCTCCACTCCCCAGCACTCGCCTCTGCCACAGATTGAGTTTCACGACCCGGATTGAGTTGGTTTTTCTCGACGCGCTTGGCTAAATCTTCGAGGAACTCTTTAGCTGTTATCACTCCAGCCCGCAACAGCAACTGATCTTGAAAATAACTGGTAGAACCTTCAGCCATCCACAGTAATTCCGTCATGTTTTCATGTTGATAATCATAGGGAACTAATCCCTCGGGGCGATAAGCCTTCACGTTCCAGGTATGGATAAACTCATGGGATGCCGTGCTAATAAAGCGCAGGTAGTCCTTGCGTTCACGGAAACTAAAGCGCGGCAGCTGAATGACAGTAGAGTTTAAATGTTCTGTCGCGCCACTGGCACCACTCGTTGCGTGCACCATATACACGTAACGATCAAAAGGATAATCATCCCAAATCACCTTAGCTTGACCGCTTAAGGCTTTAAGATCTTTTACTATTTTATCCGTGTCATAGTTACCTTCACCCCAAAACACCAATTCATAGTTTTTACCATTAGCACTAAATTGTTTATGGGTACTCACACCGGTTTCAATCGGGGAGTCGATCAACACATCATAATTAGGGGCAATAAAGGAATGAGCGGCCTTACCCGATGACATCCCAGAGTAACTTTGCCAATTTTTAGGTACTTTTAATTCTACGGATATTGGTTCAGAGCGAAATTGCGGACTGTACATGAACACACCGCTAGCATCTAAATAGGCATGGCTCGCGTCAATATGGCGCACCCTTTGGCCTAATTCATTAGCATACAATTGATAACTGACGGTAACACGGGTTGGCTGCGTGAGCGCCACTTGCCATTCACCGCTCGCGGTGCGCTTCCATTGCAGTTCATGACCTTGACTATCTTTAGCACTAAATAAGCGCACACCATCGGCCAAAGGCAATACTTGATATTTGCCCGTCCGCCACACAGGGAGATTCACCGTAAAATCGTTCGTCTTCACTTCAGGAAAAGTGACTCTCACTTGGGCAATATGGTGTTCGGGTTTAATAAGGTCGATTTGGTATTTCACATCGGCCAATACTTGACCCGAAAATAATGCGCTCAATATCAAGATTGATAGTCTGTTGGGTTTCACTCTTGCTTCCTTCTGTTATTATGCTTCTTATGATTTTTCCAAGTATAACAAGTCGATGTAGCATCCTCATTAGGCGCTAACAAAAGCTAACAAAATAAGTTCCTTGACTAAAGGAATGAGGAATCACAGTTCAAATGCAAAAACTCACGGTTATTTTATTTACTCTGTTGCTGTCACTGCCTTTTACAGTCCAAAGCCGAGATCTCGAAGCGGATGAGGTTGAGTTAAGAGAATCACCGCAGCAGATGTATGATGCGCTCAACAAAACGATTTCCTTTCCCCTCGCTTTTCAAAACCGTGACCAATTTGAGCGCGCAGCCCAAGAGCAAGGCTACAATCCACTCGAATTTGAACAGATTTTGTATTTACTGGCCCGCCTCAATATGGAGCCAAACGTTAAAACCAAGGTCGATTTTCAAAACGCAAAAAGCTTGATTGAACTCCTATCGACTGCGGCGCAATCGCCCTATGAACTTGCCATGGTCGCCATGTTAAATGGCCGTTACCTTGGCCGTACGGAACAGAAATATCAAGAAGCGATAGGTCTTTATAATGAAGCGCTCACCCGCATCAACGACAGCTATGACATCGAAGCATTAATTCTTAAACACAATATTCATGAACATCTAGGTGGCTTACATTTATTGATCCGCCAAGAAGTGCCTGCACTGATGCACTTCCACACATACCGCGACATTGCCTATAAACTCAGAAACGATTACTTAATCGCGGCGGCTGAAGCGAGGCTTGGCTTTTATTACAATTTTAATCAGCAGCTTACAAAATCACTACAGCATTATAGTGAAGCGATTCGGATCTCCAATCGTTCTAATTACCCTTCAATGAAAACCAATCTGCAATTGCAACTTTCTAAGGTATACCGTGACTTAAAGCAGTGGGATGAAGCGCTTAAAAATGCTCATGAAGCCGCGGCTGGCTTTAAAAAAATGGGCAATGACACTTATCTTTCAAGTTGTATGACAGTGATCGCTATGGTCTATGGCGAACAAGGGGATTGGCATAAAGCGATTGATTACTACCTAAATGCCCAGCAATTAGATGCAAAACGCGGTAACTACATCGCACAAGGGCTTAATTTCCATAATTTAGGACAAGCCTACTCAAATATTAAAGACAATGTTAACGCCCTAAAATATTTACTGATGGCCAATCAAATATTCAAAGAAAAACAAAGCCATCACTATCAAGTTTATAACGAACTCTTAATTGGTGAAATCGCCCAAACCAACCAAGATTGGCCGCTGATGATGGCCCATGCCGATATCGCATTAGCACTCGCAGTCGATTTAAAACTGGTCGATGAACAAAAATCCGCACTCACACTTATCGCCTCGGCGGCGCAAAAATTAGGGGAATTAGCAAAAACCATCGATGCCCAAGCCCGTATCATTGAGCTAGGTAAAAAGCCAGCGGAGACAGATAAAGACTCCCCAGTGTCGGCCTCTGCCCTTGCAGAGCAACAGCTTAAACTTGAGCTCAACATGCTACAGGGAAAACTCGTTGAGACAGTGAAAGAAAGCAACAACACTCACACGCTACTGCTCATTTGTAGCCTTATTGCCGGATTCTTGCTGCTCGTGATTATTTTCATGCTACAAAATCGCCGCAAAATAACAGCTAAAAACGCGGCATTAACTCAATTAACGCTACAGGAACCCTTCACTCACAATTTAGGATATGCCGCATTATTAGCGCACTTAAGCCATAATCAAAGTCAGGAATCCACAACGGCACTCGGGATTATCGCCTTCCCCACCCAACTTACGGCGGATCTGGACTATGGCCAATATTTTAGTGATGCAGTAACAGCGCAAATTGCCAATCATCTAACGGATGCACTCGCAGCATCTGTTTATGTGGTACGCCAAGGGGTATTTGCGGTTCGTTTCACGCAACCTATTGAGCCGACACAAATACTCAGCCAAGTACGCCTAAAACTCGATCAACAGCAAATCACACATCATTTCCGTCTTGGTTTTGCACATTTGCCACTTTTAGCGAAATCAGAAATTAAAATGGCCGCGAAATTAAAATTTGAAACAGTGCAGATGGCGCTTGCCTGTGCCCGTAGTTTAGGTGGTAATAACGACTATTATGTCGCTCTCAGAGCCCTCGACTTTGTTCCTTTGAGCTTATTTGCAAATCCGTTATTTTTACACCTTGAAAAAGGCATTGAGCGTGGATTAATCAGATTAGAGACCAACGGCAATAAAGAGGATGTTCGCTGGCCTTGCTGGGAAAATAACCAAGATAGGCAATTATTGGAAAATATTTGATCAATATCGGTAATTAATCACAGAGTCACAGGCAAATCGCATTTGCACTCTACGCCCAGTGTTATAACATTAGTATCATATGAGTTAACAGCTAATCTGGACATAGGATTGTCATGTTTTTTAGCCTTGCAGAGTTAGGACAATACTCAGGATGAAGGATTCAAGCGCTACAGTTTCACAACTTGCCTTGCTGCAACAGAAACTCCATTCGGCCAAACTTGCCCTTGATGAAGTTAATGAAGATAGAAATGCAAAGTTACAGACATTACTCCAATTTATTGGTCACTTAAGCCTCGCCTGTAAAGGGCAAAATCTTGAGCTGGATAATAAACTCGCCAAACTTCGCCATAACTTAAATACGTTTGAGCGAGTCGATGAGGCATTGCCAGAATTAGTTGATGTCGAGCGCCTGCTAAAAGGCCAATATCACCATGTGATGGTACAACTCGAAGAGAGTCGTACTGGTTTGTCACAGGTGATCCGTCAGATCCAACGCGTTAACTCAGCACCTGAAAAACTCAAAAAAGAAGTCAATTACTTCAAGCAAGATCTGGCGAAACCTTTTCATACTGTATGGGAATATATACCCAAAGTTAAGCAAATCATTGGCTTCTACGAAACCATATTACAGCTACAATTTAGCGAATCTGAAAAGCTTGATGTCTTACCAAAGCACAGGCAGCTAGCCCATGAGCTGGCACAGATGATTTCGGAAATCGAGTTCCGTAAAGATCAACGTGACCAAGTATTAGTGATCAAAGAAGTACTCTCTTCTGAGATTGAAGTTGATAGCTTGCTCGAAGCCTACCAAACCATTTTAGCGTTATTGCTTGATAACATCGCCCGCGAGAAATCGGCATCCCAAGAGTTTTTGTTTGCACTCAATGATGCCTTAGCCGCGGTACGTGAGGTGGTGAGCGAGTCTTACAATCACAATCAACGTAGCTTCCAATTAAAAACCCAGCTGAATCGTGAGATTAACACCCGCGTCGATAATGCAGGTGAAATCATTATCGATGTGGAAGACGTCGTTGACCTTAAAGCTCAACTAACAGAGCAACTTAACTCTATCCGCTCGGCATTAGCCCGTAAAGAAGCCCTAGAGCAAAGAGAGCAAGCTCTGCTGCGCAAGTCGATGGAGACAATGCGCAAAGAGCTTAATGAGTTAAGTAGTGAGGCTAACACCTACAAAGAGCGTTTGTTTGAACAACAAAAACTCAACTTACTCGACAGCTTAACTCAATTGCCTAACCGTGCTGCATTAGAAGAGCGCATGGAGCTAGAATACCGTAACTATCAACGGCATAAGTCCCCGCTGTGGGTTGCCGTTGCCGATATCGATCACTTCAAAACCATCAACGACAGTTTTGGCCACAGTACAGGTGATAAAACCTTGCAAGTTATAGCAATGGCATTGAAAAACTCACTGCGAGATACAGAATTTGTAGCCCGCTATGGTGGTGAAGAATTTGTACTGCTATTACCTGATGTGGCACCTGCTGATATCGCTCAACTTTTAAACAGAGTGCGCGAGAAAGTAAAAAATATTCCATTTAAATTTAAAAATCAGAGAATTACAGTTACAGTATCTATAGGGGCTGCGCAAGTTATGGGAAGTGAACTCATACATGAGACCTTTGAACGCGCCGATGCAGCACTCTACAAAGCGAAACACGAAAGCAGAGACAGGGTTGTGATTGACGTATAATTAAGCCCCACTATACGCCTCCTCTAATCACTCCTGTCATGACGAAGGAGTGGTAAATGATAGTAAAAGTCAGCCCAAAAGGCAGCATGGATCAGCTTTCGCAACTTGAAGTTGATCGACTCAAAAATAGTGCCAAAAGTGCCCTATACCAACTGTACCGCAACTGCTCCTTAGCAGTGCTTGCCGCGGGTTTAAAAACCGACAACTCTAAAGCCCTATTCGAGCAATACCATGATTTCGACATCAACGTTCTACAACGGGAGCGCGGTGTAAAATTAGAACTGATCAATCCCCCCGAACAAGCCTTTGTCGATGGTCAAATTATCACGGGAATTCAGGAACATCTGTTCTCTGTCTTACGCGATATCCTTTATATCAGTGATAGATATGACTCACTAAAACACATTAATCTGACCAATGCCCACCATATCACCAATGTGGTGTTTGATATTCTGCGTAATGCGAGGGCGATAGCACCGATGAAAGACCCTAATGTGGTCGTCTGTTGGGGCGGACACAGTATTAATGCCATCGAATACCAGTACACACGTGAGGTAGGTTATCAACTTGGCCTGAGAGAATTAGATATTTGCACTGGCTGTGGTCCTGGCGCGATGGAAGGTCCGATGAAAGGTGCGGCGATAGGTCATGCCAAACAACGGATTAAAAATGCACGATATATTGGTTTAACTGAACCAAGTATTATTGCCGCCGAGCCACCGAATCAAATTGTCAATGAACTGGTGATCTTACCCGATATTGAAAAGCGCCTCGAAGCTTTCGTGCGCTTAGGCCATGGTATTATTATCTTCCCTGGCGGTGCTGGCACAGCTGAAGAATTGCTCTATATATTGGGTATTTTACTTAACGAAGAAAACCAACAAACGCCTTTCCCGCTGATACTCACAGGCCCAACGGAGAGCGCAGATTACTTCATTAAGATTGATGAGTTTATTGCCTCAACCTTAGGACCAGAAGCTCAGAAAAAGTACCAAATTATCATAGATAATCCCACTGAAGTGGCACGCATCATGAAGCAAGGAATGGAGCAAGTAAAAGCCTATCGCCGCTCAACAGGTGATGCTTACCAATATCAGTGGGCACTGAAGATAGAGTCTGAGTTTCAGTTACCTTTTATCCCAAGCCACGAAGTGATGGCAAACTTAGATCTACACTTCCAAACCAACAAAGCCGAATTAGCCGCCAACCTGCGTAAAGCGTTTTCGGGTATAGTGGCGGGTAACGTCAAGTCGGAAACAATCAAGCACATAGAGCGTGATGGACCCTTCCAATTAAAAGGCGATCCCAAGCTCATGGATATGATGGATAAACTCTTGAGTGCATTTGTACAACAACAAAGAATGAAGCTTCCAGGAAGCGCCTATATTCCTTGCTATCAAATAGTGAAATAGAGAGCGAAGCAACAACACCCCATGAACAAGTTTTTAATCATAGATGGTCTCAACTTGGTTCGCCGCATCTATGCGGCGATCCCCGATGAATCCGATATGCAAAGCCTCACAGAGCGCGTCAGTTTGGCGTGTACTAAACTGCTGCGGGTGCATCGCCCTACCCATGTGGCTATCGTGTGGGACGGTGATGAAATCTCATGGCGTAAACAGCTTTACCCCGATTACAAAAAAGGCCGTAAACCTATGCCAGAGCCGCTGGCAAAAGGCCTTGCTGCGCTGCAAGATCACTTAACCATGATGAACATTGGCTCCATTTATGCGGCGGCTGAAGCCGATGATGTGATTGCCACTCTAGCGATAAAAACCGCCAAAGCGCAGGGTGAAGCCATAATTGTGTCCACCGATAAAGGTTTTAGTCAGCTCAATCATCGCCAAATCAGCCAGTGGGATCACTTTAATCAGCAGTACTTAGATATCGCTGCATTGGAACAAAAACTCGGTGTCGAACGCAGCCAATTTCTCGACTTGATGGCATTAGCTGGCGATAGCGGTAATAAAATTCCTGGTATTGCGGGCATAGGCCCTAAGTCGGCTGCCGAATTATTGAAAACCTTTAGAAGCTTACCAACCTTGTTTTCATCGCTATCTAACTTAGGCGCTAAACAAGCCAAAAAACTTGCCGAAGGTAAGGAGATGGCAAGACTCAGCTATAAGCTCGCGCAGTTACAAACAGACCTACCACTCAATATTAATTTAAAAAATTTTCGCGTGATGAACTCCTTGCCTGATAATAACTGCCTGCCTGAAAACCCAATCAATCCAGCCTAAACATCTGTTAATATAAAGTTGCAATTAACGCATTTACCTTAGAACAACAAAAGCGTATTTTATGGACGTAATAACGTGACTCATTTAATGAGGTAAAGGAATAACTGTAAATGAAATCAAAAGTTTCGGTAATCATCGGTAGCATTTTCGCCGCCTACGTCGCCTTTGTCGCTGTGGTGGTACTCGTTTATGAACCTACGCCAGATGACATGAGTTGGGAGGACAGACAATCCTATAACAGCCAAAAAATGAACGAGTTAGCGCTAGGGCAAAATATCGTTTCAGTAAAACAGTTACTAGGTAAAGCTGACTTTTCAGAGGCCAAAGCCGTAAAAGAAACCAAGCTACAGGTGCTCTTTTATCGCACTCACCATGAAAAATCAGACGGTGTAACCACGAAAGAGGAATGTACCCCACTTATTTTTGAAAATGATCAATTGATTGCTTGGGGCCAAGATACCTATAAGCAATATCTCGATGCAGATACTGACACAGCCCTCAGCTCTGCCCAAGAGACATTAACCAGTAAATAAATACGACTGACAGTTAAATAAAAACGCCACCGAATCGGTGGCGATTTTATTTTGACAATCAACGAATTGACTCAGTTGTAAAACAACTAAACCAATTGCCTATTCATCATCGGCCTTATACTCGACATAGGCTTCACCTTTGCTGAGCCATTCTGGCGCGGGTTTTCCCTTCAGATAATGGTCGAAATATTGCATCATGCGAATGCTGTAATCGAGCTTGTTCGGGTACTTTTTCAAGTGATGCGGCTCATCCTCGTATTGCAAGAACACCACCTCTTTACCCGCACGGCGCATGGCTAAGTACATTTCAACACCTTGTTCCCAAGGCACTGCATCGTCCTTATCACCAAACATGATCATCAAAGGCGTTTGAATACGGTCAGCATAAAATACTGGCGAGTTTTCAATGTACTTTTGCGGCGCGGCAAACAAACTTGCGCCAATACGACTCTGTCCGGTTTCATATTGGAACTGACGCGCAATACCTGTACCGTGGCGAATACCGCTATAGGCACTGGTCATGTTCGATACTGGAGCACCTGCAACCGCCGCCTTAAACATCCTAGTTTGAGTAATGGCAAACGCCGTTTGATAGCCACTCCAAGAATGACCTTGCAAACCAATAGCATCGGGATCGGCAATGCCTATCTCAATCAGCTTTTGCACGCCAGACGTGAGCGCTTGTACTGAACTCGCCCCTGGGTAACCAATTTCAAAGCGAATGTCCGGTAGGAACACCGCATAGCCATTATTGATGTACCAAGCAAAGTTAGGTCTGTGGTTAATGTTCATCTGCGGGAAGGCGTGCAGTCTATCCGTCATAAAGCGATAGTAATAAACCAGTACAGGATAGCGCTTACCCGCTTGATAATTCGTCGGCTTGATCAGCACGCCATCTAACGGTTTACCATCGCCATTTGTCCAGTGAACTAACTCGGATTGGCTCCAGTTAAAGGCTTGACGCTGCTTATCTAAATCGGTTTGCTTAACTGCATTTTGCGGCGCGCTATAGTTAGCCGTATACAAGTCAGGGAATACGTCAAAACGCTCCTTAGAAAACACGATAGTATCGGCGTCTTTACTGCGGCCTAACACGGTCAACTTATACTCACCTTGCATCAGCGTTTTCACGCCCGCTTCGCCCAAGGTGGCTTGATAAAAACCATCGGCCTTGGTTTTATCACTATAACCGTGGAGTAAAACCGTGGCGTTATAGGCAAGCTCAGTCGGCTCATCGGGATTATCGACTAAGCCCTCAAGCCGATATTGAATTTTCTGAGTGCGCCCTTTACCTGCGGTTAAGGCAAAACCCGCCTTAGATTCGGTATTAAACTGCCAAACATCGTATTTGTCGTAAACCAAGAAACCCGCATCATTTTTAAGCCAAGGACCAAAACCATATCCTGGAGCGCTGGATGGATAATCGTGGTCTTCATCGGCAAAACTGACCTTTAGGGATTTTGTGAGATTAGTACGACGATCCTGAGCAATATCATAGAGATACACATTACCTTGCTGATAATAAGCCACATACTTGCCATTTCCCGACAGCGTAGGCTCGGCATCACTCGGCTGTTGTGTCAAAAATGGCACTTTACTGCCAGTATTAATATCGACCAGATAATAATCTTGGTAGAACCCTGCCCAAGTTGCCATCTTACGATAGGGCAAATCTGAACTGGCCAACATAAAACGTTTATGTTGTGAAATCGTCACATCTGGAACAGTTTTATCGCCAAGCTGCACCACGTTATTTGAGCCTAAATGCAATACCGCAAGGTAAGTGCGTTTTTGCTCATCCTCATATTGCTTGATTTCATTAGGCTTAATACGAGGATCATCCCCATGCCACACCTTAAGCCCACGCTGTCCGGTGACAATATTTGTATCGAACAGGTCTTTTTCTTCGGTGATCTTCTGCAAACTGAGCAGCTGACTCACCTCAGGTACGCGGCCAAAGAACAGCCGTTCGCTATCCAATGAGAAGCTTAAACTTGTGTAGCGATTAAGTTTCCACTCGGGTGACTCAGGGGGGGTACTGATTTTGCCAGACTGCAAATCGACCAGCGATAACTGATAGCTGCGGCCATAAGGTAACTCGCTGTCTTTGCCCTGCGTAAATGCAAGCCAACGACCATTTTTAGCCAGCGCTAACGCACCAATCTGTTGGCTAAGCGAATCAAAGGCAACGGTTTTTTTGTGAGTGTTTAAATCGACTAACTGCAATTGATGTTGCTTATTGGTGATATCGTTCACTGCCAGCGCGAGTCTACGGCTTGCCTTATCAAAAACATAGTCAGTAACCTGCTCGACATCAATTCGCTTTGTTTGGTCTTCTAAACTGAGCAACGTAAAACGTCGACCTTGGTCAAACTTATCGACCTTTGGCTTATCAATATTCGCAGGGCTTTGTGTGCCTGCTTCAGCGAGTTTTTCGGTCGTTTTAGGCTCAGCCTCTTTTTTGGACTCTTCATCAGCCTCAAACCAAATCGCCAGATGCTTACCGTCATCACTGAACACAAATTCCTTCACACGCTCGAAGCGAGTTTGCGTGCCAGTTTGAGTATCGAGCAACACCATGTCGGACTTAAGTTTTTTCTTCGCCTTGACATCACTCGTCTCACGCGTAAGCAAACTCGGTTTAACCACCACAGCCACATAACGACCATCATGGTTCACCAAGGGAGCTGACCCCCCCGAGATTTGATAGCTTTGCTGCGACAGGACATTTTTCACAATGACGTGACTATCCCCGCGATCGGGCGCAGACTCGACCGCGATGACTTGCCCCTTGTCTGCAATAACCGGCTTTTCAAGGGATTCAAAATGCATAATGTCTGTTAGGGTGAGCGGTTTAGTGCTGGTTTCAGCCTGCACTGCTGGCAATATTCCAAGGGATAACAAAACCAGAGATGTGATAGGGATTAACTTCAATGTCTTCCTCTTTTATATATTTGTTAGACTAAAGTAGACTTTTTTAACCATTGGCTCTCCATCATGGTGAGAACCCAGTATTTTTACAAGTTATACCACATAAAAAATCGTGATATTGCTCACTATTTCCTGTGAAGTTTGACCAAAGATGGTTAAAATAATAGGCAGAAAAATACCAAATTCATAGTCCTGCTATCCAGTTAGCACTGGGGCAGACAATTGCAGTAACGACGAACCGTGGAAGGACTTCTCCATGTCAAAAAGAACGATAACCGTAATTCCAGGTGATGGAATTGGCCCAAGTATTATTGATTCAGCCTTAAAAATTCTTGATAAAGCGGGCTGTGATTTTGAATATGAATTTGCCGATGCCGGCCTGACTGCACTTGAAAAGCAAGGCGAGTTACTGCCAGCACGCACTTTAGAACTCATTGAAAAAAACCGTATCACGCTGAAAGGGCCGCTGACGACTCCCGTTGGTGAAGGCTTTACTTCTATCAACGTAACCTTGCGTAAGAAATTCGGTCTGTATGCTAACGTACGCCCAGTACTGTCTTTCAAAGGTACCCAAGCCCGTTACGAAAATATCGATATCATCACAGTACGTGAAAACACCGAAGGCATGTATTCTGGCCATGGTCAAAAAGTGTCTGAAGATGGTTTAACAGCCGAAGCAACCAGTATCGTCACTCGCCAAGGTGCCGAGCAAATCGCCACTTTCGCCTACGAACTAGCTCGCAAAGAAAACCGTAAGAAAGTCACTATTGTACACAAAGCCAACATCATGAAGTCAACGTCAGGCCTGTTCCTGAAAGTGGCCCGTGAAGTGAGCCTACGTTACCCAGACATCAAGACAGAAGAAATGATCGTCGATGCAACGTGCATGAAGTTAGTGATGAACCCAGAAAACTTCGATGTGATCGTGACGACCAACCTGTTCGGTGACATTTTATCGGACCTGTGTGCCGGTTTAGTGGGTGGTTTAGGTATGGCGCCAGGCGCAAACATTGGCCGTGATGCCGCGATTTTCGAAGCCGTTCACGGTAGTGCGCCTGATATCGCTGGCAAAAACCTCGCAAACCCAACCTCAGTGATTTTAGCGTCTATCCAAATGTTGGAATACTTAGGTATGGCTGACAAAGCTGAGCAAATCCGTAAAGCGGTATCTGCAGTGATCGAAGAAGGCGACCGTACGACTCGCGATTTAGGCGGCACTCACGGCACGACTGACTTCACGCAAGCTGTGCTTGAGCGTCTGTGATCTCAATGCTAAGCGCGTTTAAGACGAGCCTATAACGCGCTTTGCTTAAAAGAAGCAAGCGCTTGAAACTCAAATGAATAAACACGAAAAAGCCCCAAAGTTTCCTTTGGGGCTTTTTGTTATCTAGCTTTTAAACCTGCGTGGCTTTAAACCCGCGTGACTATTACCATTCTAGCGACAACAAGATCACCGCAGGGTTAGCACTGGAGTTAATTCCACGCGGTATTAGGACGTAGCCATAAATGCACTGTCACTTCATCACGGTCGTGATAAAGATGCTTACACTGTACTTTAAAATCGGTCACACCATTCTCTTTAAGAATCGTCTGCATGGTCTCAAGAATGGCTGTCACTTCTTTATAGCGGCTCTTCATCGGTAATTTAAGGTTAAAAATCGCTTCCTTAAACCAACCGTTAATAGCCCAAGCTTCAATCAGTTCAGCAACGCGCGCAGGTTTCTCAACCATGTCACACACCAGCCAATAGATATTTTTACGTTGTGGTTCGAAACGGAAACCGTCTTCACGGTAATGTTTCACTTGGCCCGTTTCCATCAGTTTTTCATCCATAGGGCCATTATCAACTGCCGATACAAACATGCCGCGACGCACCAGTTGATAAGTCCAGCCACCTGGGCAAGCGCCCAAATCCACTGAGTTCATGCCACTGCGAATACGCTCTTCTTGCTCTTCCTTAGGCACGAATTGGCCAAAGGCTTCGTCGAGTTTCAGACTTGAACGACTCGGTGCATCCGCCGCCATTTTAAGGCGTGGAATGCCCATAAAATGTGGCGAACTGTTATTACTGTAGGAATAACCCACATAGGCACGGCCGGGGCCAATAAAACACACGTGGATAATCGGACGTTTGGGATTTTCCTGCGCGAGCAAACTGCCGGATTTTTTCAAATGCTGGCGTAAAGGCACAGTGAACTTACGGCAAAAAGCCGAGAGCTCTTTCGCTTCGTTAGTGTCAGGTGTTTCAACCCGCACTTCACCCGCTTTGCTGACGTCACTGAGCGCCGCAACGATTGGGCTTATTCTGTCATTTTCAGGCAAGTCAACTAACAAGTCGCTAGCAGCAAACATCTGGCGGGCGAAAATGAGCGAATCTAAAGGTAATTGTTTGACTAACGTATCAGCAGCGTCGTCTTCAAAACATTGGTATACAACATAAGCGTCGTTATTGTTGGCCTTAACAAAGCCACCCACATTGAGCTCACCGGCTCGCTGTTGGATTTCTGCAGCGCATTCTTTTTCAAAGCCTGCGCGGCAAAATAAAAATAGGTTTTTCATGGGGATCCCTGAGAAATCCAAGCCAAAGCATTGGCTGACTATCGATTTGGGCGCCAGTATACCAATTTCAATCCACAAATGCCCTATTTGCCTACTGCAGAACCTTGAATTGCGATTAGAGAAATAAAAAAGGCTTAGGTGCACCCTAAGCCTGTTAACTCACATAAGCATCAGCGATTAAGACTCATGACCGTCGATTACTTTGTGACGCCATACCGCGGCGGCAAATAATAACCACCCCAATAAGAAACAACCACCGCCCATAGGCGTAATAGGACCTAACCACTTAGTCCCAAACAAGGCCAGTCCATATAGTGAGCCCGAAAATAGTACTATGCCTGCGACAAAGAGATATGCCGACCAGTCCAGTAAACGCGAGGTTAACCATTGGCCCGAGAAGGCAACCATGATGAGGGCAAAGGTATGGTAGAAATGATATTGCACACCTAAGTTAAAGACTTCAATTAAGTTTGGTGGCGCGACCGCTTTTAAACCATGGGCACCAAAAGCCCCTAAGGCGACGGCTAAGAATCCGCTCACGGCGGCGAGTAACAATAAACCTTTACGCATTTAACGCTCCTGCTGGAATGGGATTAACTCATTCAACATTTATTCGCTCAACATCAAGCTCACGAATAAAATCACTTGATAAATCAATAGCACGTGCAAGGTTAGCGGCTTCACTGGTGCCTGACGACTTTCTTGGGACAAAACTATGATCGCCGTCGGTTATCCAAACCAATCCTATCTCAGCTTTCAAGGGCCAGCTTGGGATCTGCGCTTTGCCACCAAACTTATCCCGCTCACCCTGTACGACTAATACTGGGACTTGGCATTCATTCAAAGGTTCCAATCTAGGCTCGCCGCCTTTGAGTGGCACAAAAGGATAACCTAAACAAATCACCCTATCGATGTGCGCCGCTAATGTAGGATCGCAGGCTAATAGGGCCGCCATACGACCGCCCATGGATTTCCCCATTAACACCACACGTTCAACTTGTGGTTGTGAGTGGGCGATATCGAGCATCTGTGTAAAACACGCGAGCAATTTAGGCGCACGGTCCGGTGGACGCCGTTTACCATCTACAGCATTCGCCTGCATATAAGGAAAATTAAAGCGCATCACTCGGAAGCCCTGAGCAACGAATCCCGCCGACATGGCCTGCATAAAATCAGAATCCATGTTAGCACCCGCACCGTGGGCCAATAAAATCAAAGTACTCGCAGGCTCCCCTTCTAATACATAACTCGGCTTATCCGGGCAACAACTCACTGCGAGACTCCTCGGCAAACATGTCTAACATCCATTCACGAAACGCCACCACTTTACCCAGCTCAGCATGGTTTTGCTGGCAAACTAAGTAGTAAGCATCTTTACTGACCAAGACTTCTTGGAATGGGCACACAAGTCGCCCAGCTTTGATATCGGGGCGAGCCAGCACGCTGTAACCCAGAGCAACCCCTTGACCGTGGGCCGCCGCCTGCAATACCAAAGACGAATGACTGAAAATAGGTCCTTGATTCACATTAATATCGGTAATGCCACATTGCCTAAACCACGCCTGCCAATCGTGACGATTCATATCATGTAATAGCGTGTGATACTTTAAATCGCTCGGTTTTGAAAGTGGTTTAGGACCGTTGAGCAACATGGGCGAACACACGGGAATAAGCACTTCGTTTCTGAGCTTATCTGCACGTAGCCCAGGCCAATTACCTAAGCCATAATAAATAGCCACATCCACATCATCGGTTAATGAACTCGCTTCAGTATCAACGGCCTTTATTCGCACATCGATATCGGGATTTTTCTCACTGAATTTAGCCAAACGTGGCACTAGCCATTGAATCGCAAAACTGGGGGACATACTGACCGTCAGCGAACCAATCGCACTGCGGGCGAGTAATCTGTCGGTAGCATCGGCAAGCTGAATAAAGATATCTTTGATGTCGAGAAAATAGCTTTGCCCTTCTTCGGTTAATAGCAAAGAACGGTTCTTTCGACGAAATAATTTTAATCCGAGGAAATCTTCTAATGCCTTTATTTGATGGCTCACCGCAGCCTGTGTAACAAACAATTCTTCCGCTGCCCGCGTAAAGCTCAAATGCCGCGCGGCTGCCTCAAAAGCTTTAACCGCATTAAGCGGTGGTAATCGTCTCGACATAGTGATCTCAGTCTCGTTTTTTAATTAGTTTTTCTAATCCGTATTGTTACATTTAATCGTTTGTAAAGGCCAGCGTTTTTGGTTAAATTTTGCGCCAATGAAACAGCTTATCAACGAAACACCAATAGCGATGAAACATCCATAGCTATGAAATACCTAAGTTAGACAATCTCAAAGTTGATGATGGGAATGTCTGACAGCGTTAATTTGTCAGCCCGGAGGCGACTATGTTCAATTTAAAATCGGCATTTGCGTTAATATTAGTCTCAGCACTCAGCTTTAATGCCAGTGCAAATGTACTCGTTGACGAAATCGTCATTGACACAAGCGACTTGCAAGCCAATATCACTGCAGATTTAACCGCTGCAATGAATAAAATGCACCAAGAAGTGCTACAAGAAGCCACTCTGCTGATTGCCACAGACGATGTCGCATCTCATCAGCAAGTCGTTAAAGCCGAATAACCTAAACGACACTGAAACTCAGGTCGCGCTCAGTAAGAGCAAAGAAAAAGCCGCATTAATATGCGGCTTTTTTGTACTTGAATAGCAAATCAATCCCACTGACGATATACGGCAATGAGCAAGTTTTCGCCCGACTTATGGACGATACACTTTCACGTTCGTGTAGCCTTGCTCGATTAAATACAATGCCTGCAATTTACTCATCACCCCACGCTCACAATAGAGCAAATAAGTCTTTTGCTTATCGAGATCGGCAAACTGAGTCGCTAACTTGAAGAATGGGATGCGCTTTATCTCAATACCTTCAATTTGCAGCGGTTTGCTTTCCTCTTCTTCAGGGGCACGAATATCAATGACCACTTGGTTGGTATCGATACTGGCAACCGTTTCTGTCTCAGTAATCCGAGTATCCATTTGTTCTGCGATCTCCCTGATATCGATAGTGACAGATTGGGCGATGATCTGATCAATCAAATCCTCAGAGAACTTTTTCTCTTCCGCTTCAACCTTAGCTAATACCGCTTTTACCGTTGGCTTTTGCGAAATTACGCCGCAATATTCAGGCATTGATTTAGCAAAATCTTCGGTGCCGATTTTACGGCTCTCGTTGATAATGTCTTGCTTATCCATGGCGATTAAGGGACGTAGAATCAATAACTCAGTACAACGGTCGATGACGTTTAAGTTGGTCAGGGTCTGGCTAGACACTTGGCCTAAACTTTCACCGGTAACTAAGGCTTGAATGCCCATACGCTCGGCGATACGCGCCGCGGTACGCATCATCATGCGTTTCAACACAACGCCCATTTGACCGTTATCGATACGCTCTAAAATCTCAGCAACCACAGGCTCAAAAGGCACAGAGATAAACTTCACTTTGTGGGATTCACCGTAGGTTTTCCACAAATGGTAAGCCACTTGTTTAACACCAATTTCGTGCTGTGCGCCGCCCAGATTGAAGAAGCAGTAGTGGGTACGAGCGCCTTTTTTGATAAATTGATAGCTAGAGACGCCTGAGTCAAAACCACCCGAAATCAAGGACAATACATCTTCCTGTGTCGCCATCGGAAAACCGCCTAGACCTTCAATACGCTTAGTCACCATATAAAGGTTATCGCGCTCAATCTCTAAATTAACGGTAATGTCCGGATTCTTTAAACGCACGCCCAGCGCATCGGTAAACTGGTTTAAGCCACCACCGACATAACGCTCAACTTCAATAGAATTAAAATCATGATCGCCAGTACGCTTTACTCGCACGCAGAAGGTTTTACCCGCGAGTTGGTCACGGTAAACAGGCAAGACTTGCTGATAAATATCATCAACAGATTCAAAGCTGTACTCATCCACTTGCACTACGTGTGCAATGCCAGGAATACACGCCAGACGCTCACCGAAAGCTTGGGCCAATTCAGGCTTATCCTTTGGTACCATCACCATAATGCGGTCCCATTGACGCTGCACTTTTGCATCTTCGTCAACTTTTTTAAGCACATTACGGATGTTAGTTTCGAGCATTTTGGTGAAGCGCATGCGTACAGGCTTGCTCTTCATCATGATTTCTGGATACAGCTTTACAATAAACTTCATGGGATTTCCGCGGGCAATTTTAAAACAGCAAAATTGGTTAAAAGAATAATCGGGGGATTATATACCCAAGCAACCTAAAAAGGCGAGTTTCAGCGCACATAGCTAACAGCGACACAGGCCACATTTATGGCGTATTCATTGCGTATTCATTGCGTATTAATGACTAAATCACGGCAGCTAATTAGGTTGAAATAATGTCACTAAAGCCTATTCGAATAGTTTGAGTTGCCCTGCTTAAAATAAGTGATTTGAGATGAATCATTAACAATTAAGTCGTTGAGGGATGGTTAAGGAAACTTAGGGATTACACACTCAATGTGATTAACGTAAAGCCCAAATGGATTTAAATCAACCACAGCGATTTGATGCATAACACGTTAACTAAAAGGGAAAAGTCCACATTAGCTCAATAAAAAAGCCGCAAGATTATTGCGGTTTTAGATTGGGAAAGTATCTAAACACTTAAGGCGAATTACCGATCTGAATTTCTTCAGACTCCTTAGCTTTACCTTGCTCAATAGCAATTTCAACCCTGCGGTTACGGGCACGATTTTCCGGAGAATCGTTAGGCACAATCGGATTGTTAGACGCCATACCAACCACTTTCATTCGATTAGAATCAAAGCCGCTGACCTGCACTAACTCATGGGCCACTGCCACGGCACGTTTGCTGGATAAATCCCAATTAGAACTATAGAGCTCATCGCTTATTTGCATATCATCCGTGTAACCTGACACTGTGATGACACCTGGCACATCTTTTAACAATTCGCCGACTGAGCGCACCACAGGTTTAAATCGAGGCTGCAGGAAGCCTGAGCCAGAAGCAAACGACCCCTTCTCACGTATACGAATAATAATCTGCTGACCTAATGACTCAATTTCAATCGCTCCATCGGTGATCTCTTTATTGAGCTCCTGCGCCATCTTCTTCACTTGCTGATTGATCTTTTCTTGTGCCGCTGCCGCTTCCGCTTTAACCGCATCGGCCACTTCTTGCGCCGTTGCACTCGCTTCGCCACCCCGCTGAGAACCATTTTGCTGCTGCACGCCGCCCGCACTATCGTCTTCACCCGCTTGGAAATCCAATACAGGTTCAGTCATTTCATTCGTTTGCTGGTTAATGATTTCAATCGGAGTCGGATCGGGACGACCGGGTCTAAATTCTAAGGCAATGACAGAAGTCCCTTTCGGGATGTCTTTAACTTCCACCTTATTTTGCACACCAAAGGCATACTTCATTGAGCCCGCGATCTGCTTAAACTTCATCACGTCCATTTCAGAAAATGACAATAACAACACGAAGAAGCACATCAACAGCGACATCAAGTCGGCAAATGTTGCAAGCCACATCGGTGCTCCGGGCGGTGGACAGTTGCACTTAGCCTTAGCCATTGGCTACTCTCCGTCCGTTGTATCTATTTTGCGATTTTTCTCAGCCAGATAATTTTTCAAGAAGCCTTCAATCACCCTAGGGTTTTGTCCGTCTTGAATCGCCAATACCGCATCCATAATAAGATTACGGTTAAGCATTTCTTCTCCCATCCTAATTGTTAGCTTATCCGCGATAGGCAAGCAAACCATGTTAGCGACCATAGCGCCGTATAATGTGGTTAACAAAGCAACGGCCATCGAGGGACCAATAGATTTAGGATCTGACATGTTAGATAGCATGGCCACAAGACCCACAAGCGTACCTATCATGCCCATTGCTGGGCCAACATCGCCAAAGGCTCTAAATATGCCAATCCCCGTCCGATGACGTTCTTCCGTTAAAGCGATATCCTTCTCTAGAGCTGCACGCACTACTTCACCATCATGACCATCGACTAACATATCGACAGCCTTTTGCATAAAAGTATTGCTAATTTGCGCTTCTTCTAATGCCAAAAACCCCCCTTTACGGGCAGCATCCGCCATAGTGACTGACTGTTCAATCAAATCTTCTGGTTTATCAATCTTAAATACAAAAGCTTTCAAAGCAATTTTAACGGCGCTTAAAAACTGTTTAAGAGTGAACTTCATCATTACCACGAAGAAGGACCCACCGAACACAATCAGGATCGAGGGCACATCAACGAAAATCATCAAGCCGCCACTGGTCACCATAGCGCCGAGAATAAAACCAAAGGCTCCCACAATTCCGATTATTGTTGCTAAATCCACAACGGCTCCTCAATTTTCGTAATAAACGACATAATACTTACTCTGGGTAAGCAAGAACACTCAGTTATTCTACCGAATAAGATAATCCCACCGACACACATACGAGCCTTGTTTATCCAGTTAAAAATTACCATACAAATGATGATACTATTGTCAGTTATCGGACACACACTAAGCAAGTTTAGCGACAATTTATATTTTCTGGAAAAATTTCAGTAACAAAGCGTGCTATTGAGCAAATATCTTTAGTCTGAATTTGACCCTTACGCCGCCCTGATATACCTTGTGTCCGCTAAATCAAAGGAAACCTGAACGTGGCGAAGAAACCCGAAAATCTTAGTTTTGAAGAATCCCTTGGCGAACTTGAACGCATCGTTGCCGATCTAGAACAAGGCGATATCTCCCTCGATGACGCGTTAAAACAATTTGAACGTGGCATCAATCTCGTTCGAAATAGCCAAGCAAAACTCGAACAAGCCCAACAAAAAGTGGCCATTTTACTGAAACAAGACGAAAATGCGCCCCTATCCCCCTATGCCGTTGAGGGCGAATAAGCGTGTTAGTCAGTACCATTCAAGAATATCAACAACGAGTTGATGATCAATTAAAACAGCGTTTTAGTACGCTTGAAGATACAGCTCCCCAATTAAAAGCCGCTATGACTTACGGTGCCTTATTGGGAGGGAAGCGCATTCGACCGTTCCTCGTATACAGTGTAGGACGCATGTTTGGGGTCGAACTTGAAAAGTTAGATGCTTGCGCCGCAGCTATTGAATGTATCCATGCTTATTCATTAATCCACGACGATTTACCCGCCATGGACGATGACGAGCTCCGTCGTGGCCAGCCGACCGTGCATATTGCCTTTGATGAAGCGACGGCCATTTTAGCGGGGGATGCTCTGCAAACCTTAGCCTTTGAAATTGTCACCGAAACCGTACCAGGGATCAGCAGCGAACAACATATTGCTATGGTAAGAGTATTAGCCAAAGCCTCAGGTTATCGTGGTATGTGTGGAGGCCAAGCGATAGACTTAGCCTCGACCGATAAACATATTGATCTTAAAGCATTAACTCAGCTACATAATATGAAAACCGGCGCCCTTATCAGCTGCGCCGTTGAGTTAGCTTTGATCGCCGCAAACGCGCCAAAAGATCAGTATGCTGCTATGATGGATTTTGCTCGTTCGGTCGGACTCGCCTTCCAAGTACAAGACGATATCCTTGACATCGTAGCCACCACCGAAGAGCTAGGTAAACCGCAAGGCTCAGATACTGAATCGAATAAGAGTACGTTTCCACAACTACTTGGACTACAAGGTGCACAAGACACCGCCAAACAACTGATCCAAGAGGCACTATCAGCGCTGGCTAAATTGCCATACAATAGCCAGTTAATTGCAGACTTCGCCCGCTATATCATTGAGCGAAGAATATAATAAGAGTCGAAGTATCTCGCTATGAGTTTGGACATTTCTCAGTTTCCCGTGTTGGCGCAGGCCAACACCCCCAATGAGCTCCGCCAGCTTCCTCAGGCACTTTTACCACAAGTAGCCGATGAACTGCGCGAGTTCCTTCTTAAGTCTGTTGGCATGTCCAGCGGACATTTTGCCTCTGGGCTCGGCACAGTAGAACTCACTGTGGCACTGCACTATGTCTACAATACCCCCTTTGATCGACTGATCTGGGACGTAGGCCATCAAGCCTACCCCCATAAAATTCTCACGGGTCGACGTGACAAGATGCACACCATTCGGCAAAAAGATGGCTTACATCCTTTCCCATGGCGTGAAGAAAGTGAATACGACACTTTCAGTGTTGGCCATTCTGGCACGTCGATTAGCGCCGCGCTAGCGATGGCGATAGCTGCAGAAAAAGAACAAGCAGGTCGTAAAGTGGTCGCTGTCATCGGCGATGGCGCTATGACCGGCGGCATGGTGTTTGAAGCCATGAACCACGCGGGCGACTTGCACAATGACATGCTCGTGGTACTGAACGACAACGAAATGTCGATTTCAGAAAATGTCGGCGCCCTCAACAATCATTTAGCACAACTGATGTCAGGCCGTTTCTACACCACACTGCGCGAAGGCGGCAAAAAAGTGTTGAAAGGTATGCCTGTCATCAAAGAAATGGCCAAGCGCACTGAGGAACACCTCAAAGGTATGGTCGTTCCTGGCACTCTATTTGAAGAGTTAGGTTTCAACTACATAGGTCCTATCGATGGCCACGACGTAGACGCTCTGGTCGAGACCATGCGCAATATGCGTAATCTGAAAGGTCCACAGGTGCTGCACATCATGACCAAAAAAGGTCGTGGTTATGAACCTGCTGAAAAAGATCCTATCGGTTGGCATGCTGTGCCTAAGTTTGACCCATCACTCTTTAAAAAGCCGGCCACCAAACCCGGTTTACCGACCTTTTCTCAAGTCTTCGGTAAATGGTTGTGCGACATTGCCGAACAAGATGAGAAAGTGTTAGCGATTACTCCTGCGATGCGTGAGGGTTCTGGCATGGTGGAGTTTTCCCAGCGCTTCCCGAAACAATATTTCGATGCAGCGATTGCCGAGCAGCATGCAGTCACCTTAGCGGCGGGTTTTGCCTGCGAAGGTTTCAAGCCTGTAGTCGCGATTTACTCGACCTTCCTGCAACGCGCCTATGATCAGCTTATTCACGATGTCGCACTACAACAATTACCCGTGTTATTTGCCATTGACCGTGGCGGCATCGTCGGTGCCGATGGTCCAACCCACCAAGGTGCATTCGATTTAAGTTTTATGCGTTGTATCCCTAATATGGTGATCATGGCGCCGTCCGATGAAAACGAATGTCGTCAAATGCTCTACACAGGCTATTGCTATGATGCGGGCCCAAGTGCGGTGCGTTACCCAAGGGGTAGTGCCACGGGAGCGATGCAAGTCGAGTCCATGACTGCGTTGCCAATTGGTAAAGGTGTCATTAAGCGCATAGGTAAGCGTATTGCCATACTTAACTTTGGTACCTTGCTCGCATCGACATTAACCGCTGCCGAAAGCTTAGATGCGACGGTTGTCGATATGCGCTTTGTGAAACCACTTGATGTTGATCTGGTAAAAGAAATGGCACTAACCCATGAAGTGTTAGTCACTGTGGAGGAAAATGCCATCATAGGCGGTGCGGGTGCCGGAGTGCTTGAACAGCTTCAAAAGCTAAAAATGCCTAAAGCCGTACTCCAAATTGGTTTGCCAGACGAGTTCATTAAACATGGCTCGCCAGAGGAAGTCATCCACGACTTGCAACTGGATGCCGAAGGCATACTGGCGCAAATCAATGCTTATCTAGCGCAATAGGCTGAACTTGCTTATCTCGTTAAGACGCTAAATGTTATCAATAAAAAATTCCGCCCATAAAAAAAGGACTGCAATTGCAGTCCTTTTTTGTTGCTGTCTTTTATAACAGCGGCTGATCCAATAAAGCTTAAGCTTCGATATCTATCGTTGCGCTTTCTTGGTTAGGGCCACCCTGTGACACCATCACCATAGCAGGGCGCAGCAAGCGACTGTTCAGCTCATAACCCTTTTGCATCACCAACATCACAGTGTTCGCAGGGAACTCGGCGCTTGGCTGCATGCCAATCGCTTGATGTTGGTCAGGGTTAAATGACTGACCTTGTGGATCAATTTGCTTAACACCAAATTTAGCCACCGCAGTGAGTAAGCTTTTTTGAGTTAACTCAACACCTTGATAAATCGCTTTCGTCGCTTCATCTTCTGGGTTTGTACCCATTAGCGCGCGCTCCATGTTATCAAGCACAGGCAAAAGCTCATTGGCGAACTTTTCCAAGGCAAACTTGTTCGCCTTTTCTACATCCATTGCGGCACGACGACGAATGTTATCGACCTCGGCTGCGGCGCGGATGACTGAATCCTTCTGCTCTTCAACTTTCGCCAAAGCTTCAGCGAGTAACTGTTCCAGCTCTTCAATACGGAAATTGGCCTGGGTAAGCTCATCGATCAGACTTGCTTCTGCGGTAGATACTTCAGACTCTACACCCTCTTGGATCAGATCCTGTTCTGCTTTAATCGATTCGTTGCTCATTTTCACTCCAGCTAAAAATGCTTTGTTTCTGAAATACTCTGGGCATATTATGGGGATCAATTTTGACGTTTCAAGGCCTAAGGCCAGATCTAGCATAAATATGACCACAAAGTTTCATACTATCGGCCTTATCGGCAAACCTCACCACCAAGGGACCAACCAAACCTTAAAGCGTCTGCATTATTGGCTGACAATGCAGGGCTTTGAAGTCTTAGTGGAAGAGCGTGTTGCTACCGAATTAGGACCCAATATCATAGCGGTCGATTTACTAGAAATTGGCGCGCGTTGCGACTTAGCCATAGTCGTCGGTGGTGACGGTAACATGCTCGGCGCGGCAAGGGTATTAGCCCGCTTCGATTTAGGCGTGATTGGGGTTAACCGCGGCAATTTAGGCTTTTTAACCGATCTGCCGCCCGATGCCTTCGAAGAGGCGCTCGCCAAGGTACTCGATGGAGAGTTCGATACCGAGCATAGATTCTTACTCGAAGCCGAAGTCTATCGCCACGGTATGCTCAAGGCGAGCAACACCGCCGTCAACGAAGCCGTACTCCATCCGGGTAAAATTGCCCACATGATTGAGTTTGAGGTCTATATTGACGATCAGTTCATGTACAGCCAACGTGCCGACGGCATGATAGTGTCAACGCCTACCGGTTCAACGGCCTACGCCCTCTCCGCTGGCGGCGCTATTCTGACGCCTAATTTACAGGCACTAATCTTAGTACCTATGTTCCCGCACACTTTGTCGTGCCGCCCGATTGTTGTCGATGCGTGCAGCACCATAAAAATGGTTGTGTCACCTGAAAATGGCGAAAACCTCGAAGTCAGCTGTGATGGCCACGTGCATTTAGCCGTGTTACCCGGCGATGAAATTATAGTGCGCCGCAGCTCTGAACGTTTACGGCTTATTCATCCTAAAGGACACAACTATTTCCACGTGCTGCGGACCAAATTAGGCTGGGGCAGCAAGTTGTTTTAAGTCTGTATCTTTGGGCTAAATCACCAATAAAAGAGACATATCACGTCTCTTTTTTATTTTGTAAATTTAACCTAAAAAATTGCCATTAAAGCCTTATCTTTTCCCCTGCACAGTCTTTGGTGAACTTTTTAGCACCTCTCACAAACGGCTGATATTCGCATTAATGACGTTTAAGCATTAATGGCACTAACCAGTTTGATAAAAGTTCAAACAGTATTTTTTAGTTTTGTTACTTAAAATTTCTGCTTCAATTACACCCTGTTCTCTCAATTCCCCCTCTTAACCCATTAGAAGCGATCACTTTTTATTTCAACTTTTCTGTTGTTCTCTCAATATACTTGAATATTTTGGCTGGCAGTTTGCTCAAATAAACTGAAATTAAATTAAACAATAGTTATTAAATTTCATATTAAAGTAAAATTTATTAAGTGATATCCATCACAATAAAATCCCACCATTTTAAAAGGTGCTCTAGATCACTATAAAAAAACATTCCAAAATGGACATATTAGGCAATATTACAATGGCTTGATGAAAATAGAAGTAAATGAGTTAATCCAGCCACAACAATCTATGCGACCTTAATCACACCTTAAAAATGACTGAAAAAACCAATAACAGACTATTAATGAAATAAATGGATCAGTTAATTGCAATAATGACGATGAATATGAGTGATAGCTCTACTTTTAATAACCAGAAAAACAACAAATTTAATTTAATATAACCAAAGTAGATATATACCCAACAGTCTAAGTGATCATTGTCACATATAAGAAAATCCCCCGAGAGAAGCACCCCGCAGCACTGTAAATTAGCATTTCATATAACAGCCAAGATGATCTAGATCATATTAGTCAAGCTCACAATAGCGTCTAGTACACAACACAGAATGTCGAGACCGTAAGTACTTGCAGTATTAACTGCTGATTTATTGGTCTGGGAAGTCGACATGAAGGCAGATGAAAAATCCTAATATCAATAATAAGACAGACCACTTTATGAAGAGGCAAGCATGACAATACTTCAACTCCTCGCTAGCTTGACGCCTGTGCTCAGTGTAATGCTATTTCTAGTGTTACTCAGAATGCCTGCATCTAAGGCTATGCCTATCTCCATGATAATCACAGCGCTCGCCGCCGTGTTTATTTGGCAAATGGATACCACATTACTGGCGGCATCGGTCCTCGAAGGACTGCTCTCAGCCATCACACCGTTAACCATCATTTTTGGTGCCGTATTCCTACTCAATACCCTGAAATACTCAGGTGCCATGGACACTATCCGTGCTGGGTTTACTAACATCAGTGCCGATGCCCGTGTACAAGTCATCATCATCTGTTGGTTATTCGGTGCCTTTATTGAAGGTAGTGCTGGTTTTGGTACTCCCGCAGCCATTGGCGCACCACTACTGGTATTGCTTGGTGTACCACCCGTTGCCGCAGCTGTCGTGGCTTTAATTGCTGACTCGGCCTGTGTATCCTTCGGTGCGATTGGTCTACCCGTACTTTTTGGGATGGAACAGGGTCTGATCCAAGGTGGCGTGAGCATGGCGGCGGAGCAATTTGCTGCCCATGGCGGTAACTATGCTGGTTATGCTCGATATATCGTCATGCATATGATCACTATCGATTTAATCACAGGTTCATTAATTCCTCTCGTAATGGTGACCATGCTGACAGGATTCTTTGGTCGCAATAAATCCTTTAAGGAAGGCTTAGCAATTTGGAAATTTGCGATTTTCTCAGGTCTTGCCTTTACCGTCCCCGCATGGATCATCAACTACCTTGCAGGCCCAGAATTCCCTTCGGTTATCGGTTCACTGATCGGTATGGCCTTAGTGATCCCCGTTGCGCGTAAAGGCTACTTACTGCCTAAAACGCCATGGAATGATTTCGCAGAGAATGACAGTCAAGAAAGCGGAAAAGTCGAAACAACGGCTAAGTTTTCCCAAATTGCCGCTTGGACACCTTACATCATCATGGCTGCGCTTTTGGTACTGTCGCGTACAGTGGCACCGTTAAAAGCATGGTTATCAAGCTTTAACATCAGCTGGACAGGCCTAATGGGCACTGAGCTTAAAGCCAGCTTCGCAACCTTATATGCACCAGGTGCCTTCTTTGTTGCCGTGTGTATTCTAGGTTTCTTCCTGTTCAAAATGAAAAGCCCTGCGATTCAGCAAACGGTCGGTGTTTCATGTAAGTCCATGTTGCCAACCATTATTTCATTAGGCGCATCAGTGCCTATGGTGAAAATCTTCTTAAACTCAGGCGCGAATGGTGCAGGTCTTGCCTCAATGCCTGTCGCTTTAGCGGATATGTTGGCAGGTTCCATGGGCGCAGTGTGGGCTTGGATGGCGCCTATCGTGGGGATTTTTGGTGCCTTCTTATCGGGTTCAGCCACCTTCTCAAACATGATGTTCTCCAGCCTTCAATACAGCGTGGCCGACAATATTGGCATGAACCACACACTGGTATTGGCACTACAAGGTATCGGTGCAAACGCCGGTAACATGATGTGCGTAATGAACGTGGTTGCCGCTGCAACAGTAGTGGGTATGGCAGGTAGAGAATCAGAAATTATCCGTAAAACAATGCCTGTTGCCATTGGTTATGCCTTACTGGCGGGCACAATAGCTACCCTGTGGGGTGGATTCTAAGCCGTTTTATTTTATTGAATGCCCGAAGTCACTCCCAGTGACTTCGGCTTTAATCTATTAATAAAGAGAGTGATGCTATGTCGATTAACTATAAACTGGTCATCGATGATCTAAGAACGCAATTAGGTGATCATCCCGTGACGGATGATCCCATTCGCCGTTTTGCCTGGTCCACCGATGCAAGCTACTTCAGGATAGTCCCAGAAGTGGTTGTCCATGCAGAAACCCTAGAACAGGTAAAGCTCACATTAGCCGTTGCCCGTAAGCATGATGCACCCGTCACGTTTAGGGCCGCTGGAACCAGTTTATCTGGCCAAGCTATCGGTGAAGGTATTTTGTTGATCCTTGGCCATGATGGTTTTAGAAAGATTGAAGTCAGTAGCGATGCCAAACAGATCACCTTAGGTGCGGCTGTCATTGGTTCCGACGCTAACGCCGTACTCGCGCCGCTTAACCGCAAAATTGGTCCCGATCCCGCCACCATAGGCTCCGCCAAAATTGGTGGTATTGTGGCAAACAATGCTTCGGGAATGTGCTGTGGTACTGCGCAAAACAGTTACCAAACTATCGCTTCCGCGAAACTTCTTTTTGCAGATGGTACTGAACTCGATACAGGCTGTGAAAAATCAAAAGCTGCCTTTGTTAAATCCCATGGAAAAATACTGGATGCGCTGACAGAACTGTCGCACATGACTCGTCATAACACAGTGTTAGCGGACAGAATTCGTAAAAAGTATTCCATTAAAAATACCACCGGCTACGGCATCAATTCGTTACTCGATTTTACCGACCCATTTGACATCATCAACCACTTAATGGTGGGGATGGAAGGCACCTTAGCCTTTATTAATGAAGTCACTTATCACACAGTGAATGAAGCTAAATTTAAAGCCTCAGCTATGGCCGTATTCCATAATATGGAAGATGCCGCACGAGCCATACCACTGATAAACGGTGAAAGCGTTTCTGCTGCTGAACTCCTTGATTGGCCATCAATCAAAGCAGTAACGGGCAAGCCTGGCATGCCAGATTGGTTATCAGAATTACCGGCCCTATCCGCTATTCTACTGATAGAGTCCCGTGCTGATGACGACAAAACCTTAGATAATTATACTCAAGATGTCACCGCGAAACTCGCCGGCTTTGACTTTATCCGCCCAATGGAATTTAGTACGAATCCAGCGGTTTATGACAAATACTGGGCAATGCGCAAAGGCTTGTTCCCGATTGTAGGTGGTGAGCGTCCAAAGGGAACCTCAGTTATCATCGAAGACGTGGCCTTTGAACTAGAGCACCTTGCTGCTGCGGCGCACGATATCACTGAGCTTTTCCATAAACATGGTTACCCTGAAGGCTGTATTTATGGCCATGCTCTTGCGGGGAACTTCCACTTTATCATTACCCCCACCTTCTCGACTCAAGCCGATATCGATCGTTTCCATGCCTTTATGGATGATATTGCCGACATGGTGATTAACAAGTACGACGGTTCAATGAAAGCCGAGCATGGTACTGGCCGTGCTGTCGCGCCGTTCGTCGAAAAAGAATGGGGACAAGATGCTTACACTTTGATGAAGAGCATCAAACAAGTATTTGATCCACAGGGTATTCTAAACCCAGGCGTTATTCTTAACGACGATAGCAATGTCCACGTTAAAAATATCAAGCCCTGCCCTGTGGTCGATGATTTTGTTGATAAGTGTATCGAATGTGGTTTCTGTGAAAAAACCTGCCCAACATCGGCACTCAACTTCTCACCTCGTCAGCGTATTGCGACTCTGCGTGAAATAGAACGTTTAGAACAATCCGGTGATAAAGCCGCCGCAGCAGAAATGCGCGCCGCCGCTAAATACGATGTAGTTGATACCTGTGCCGCCTGCCAGCTTTGTACTATTGCTTGCCCAGTGGATAACAGCATGGGCCAACTGGTGCGTAAACTGCGCACGCCGTACATCAGCACTACTGAACAAAAAGTCTTAGATTTCCAAGCCAAACACTTTGGCGCAGTTAACCAGGTTATCAGTTCAGGTTTTGACATGCTTGGCGTGATCCACAAGATCACTGGCGATAACATTACCAGTGCCCTAATGAAAACCGGCCGTTTGATTTCAAAAGAAGTGCCTTATTGGAACCCCGATTTCCCGAAAGGCGGCAAATTGCCAAAACCATCCCCCGCTAAAGTTGGCCAAGAAACAGTGGTTTACTTCCCAGCCTGTGGCGGCAGAACCTTTGGTCCGACACCCAAAGATCCCGATAACCGCACTTTGCCTGAGGTGGTCGTCACGCTGCTGGAACGTGCAGGCTATAACGTCATCACGCCAGAAAAAACCCGCGATTTATGTTGCGGCCAGATGTGGGAATCTAAGGGCGACTTTAAAAACGCCGATGCCAAACGCCAAGAACTCATCGATGCAGTGAGCAAGATAACCAATGGTGGCAAGCTGCCAGTGATCGTCGATGCCCTGTCTTGCACCTACCGCACTTTGTCAGGTAATCCAAAAGTACAAATTATCGACTTAGTTGAGTTTATGCACGACAAGCTACTGACTAAGCTCAACATCAGCAAAAAAGTCAATGTGGCACTGCACTTAGGTTGTAGCGCACGCAAGATGAAACTTGAACCTAAGATGCAAGCAATCGCCGATGCCTGCTCTGCGCAAGTGCTCAAACCTGCAGGAATTGACTGCTGCGGTTACGCGGGTGAAAAAGGCTTGTATAAGCCTGAAATCAACGCCAGCGCACTGCGTAATATTAAAAAGCTCATTCCTGTCGAGATTAAGGAAGGCTATTACGCCAACCGTATGTGCGAAGTCGGTTTGACCCAACACAGCGGCATTTCCTACCGCCACTTAGCTTATCTGCTCGAAGAGTGCAGCCGCTAATCTGGTATAACAGTAGTAAACAAACGGGGCTATTTTTAGCCCCGTTTGTTTATATAAGCGAACTATTCTCATTTATTTGTCATTAAGTATTTTTTGAGAATTTCAAACCTGAATAAATATATTTTAAAACCAATGTAATCATCAAGTTAAAATATTCTCATTTTTGAAAAAATCTACAAGCTCATTTACTAAATTAGGGCTACTTATTCCGCTAAGATAGGCCTATATTTGATCAACTACCTTAGCATTAGTGTGGATATTGGGTCACACTGCAAGGCAATGTCGTTCACTAACAAGAAAGAGAAAACACAATGAAAATCGCCCTTTTCATCCCGTGTCTAGTCAATCAAATGATGCCAGAGGTCGCGATTGCCACCTTGGAATTATTAGAGAAACTCGGGCACCAAGTGATTCTACCCGCGGGTCAAACATGCTGTGGCCAGCCGATGACAAACTCTGGTTGCTTCGATGCAGCGCGCAGTACCACCCTTAAATTGCTCAACGCCTTTAAGGGAGTGGAATGCGACGCTATTGTTTGCCCTGCCGCCTCTTGCTTAGTGGCCGCCAAAGAAAACTTCCACGAGTTTGATAGCAGCCCAGAAGCACAAGCTGTGATCAACAAACTCTATGAACTGACTGAGTTTTTACACGATATCGCGCCGATCCCCGCCTTTACCAAGCCCTTCGCGCACAAAATTAGCCTGCAACTGAGTTGCCATGGCATTCGCATGTTAAGCCTTGCCACCCCAAGTGAGCAAATGGGACCAAGATTCAACAAAGTCGAAGCTGTATTGGCCAATATTGCAGGCATAGACATAGTGTATCCAGACCGCCGTGACGAATGCTGCGGCTTTGGTGGCACCTTCGCCGTCGATGAAGGCGCAGTGTCGGCTAAGATGGGGAAAGACAAGGCCCAAGCCCACGCTGCAACGGGTGCTGAATATGTGGTGGGTTTTGATCCCTCATGCCTGTTGCACCTCGATGGCATGATCCGCAGACAGCAATTGCCGATTGAAATTCGCCACATAGCGCAAGTGCTAAACGCCGCGCTCTAGGAGACTCACCATGGCTTACAATCATAATCACGGAGCTAATGGCTCCCAAGTCCATGCCCATAAAGCCGATATTTTTTGCCGCGACGAAACCCGTGTCGACTGGCATTCAAAAGCACTATGGATGCTCAGAGAAAAACGCGACCGCGCCGCGAGTAGCATCCCAGAATGGGAACAACTGCGCCAGCTTGGCTCAGAAATTAAGCTCCACACGCTAACCCATCTTGCTCAATATCTTGAAACCTTTGAACAAAACTGTATCGCCAACGGCATACAAGTCCATTGGGCGAAAGATGGCGCAGAGCACAATCGTATCGTGCATGACATTTTATCCCGCCATAAAGTCAAAAAGTTGGTGAAGTCTAAGTCTATGCTGACCGAGGAATGTCACCTCAATCCGTACTTAGAACAACGTAACATTGAGGTCATAGATACCGACTTAGGTGAGCGGATTATTCAGCTCGCTAAAATGCCACCATCGCATATTGTGGTGCCCGCTATCCATATGAAAAAGGAAGAAGTCGGCGAACTCTTCCATGAAAAACTCGGCACTAAAGCGGGGGCAGCCGATCCCTTGTATTTAACCCGCGCCGCCCGTGCCCACCTGCGTGAACAGTTCCTTAGCGCCGATGCCGCGATGACAGGCGTGAACATGGCAATTGCCGATAAAGGCGCCGTGGTGGTCTGCACGAACGAAGGCAACGCCGACATGGGTGCTAACCTGCCTAAGTTGCAGTTGCATTCAATGGGCATCGACAAAGTGGTGCCCGATATCGATAGCGCAGCCGTTTTACTGCGAACACTGGCACGCAACGCCACAGGCCAACCTGTCACGACTTATAGCGCCTTTTACCGTGGCCCACAGCCCGAAGGTGAGATGCACATTATTATCGTCGACAATGGCCGCACTGAGATGCTCAAGGATAAAATCCTCGCAGAATCATTGAAGTGTATTCGTTGTGGTGGTTGCCTCAATACCTGTCCTGTGTATCGTCGCTCCGGCGGTTACAGCTACAACTACACTATCCCTGGCCCAATTGGTATCGCAGTGGGCGCTAAGATTGATGACACTAACTCGATTGCCTGGGCCTGTACCTTGTGTGGCAGCTGTACCTATATCTGCCCAACTAAGGTGCCGCTCGATAAGATTATTTTCCACCACAGACGCCTTAAGGCTGAAGCCGGAAAACTCCCCTATGGCAAAAACAGTTACATGCCATTAGTGGGTAAATTTATGGCAAGCGAAACCATGCTGAACTGCTCTATGAGTGTGGTGAGAACTGCGCTGCGCATTCTACCGGGTAGTCTGTTAAAACCCTTTAGCGGTGCATGGGGTAAATACCGTGAACTGCCCGTTGCCCCGAACTCCAGCTTCGAAGCTTGGTTTAAGAAACACAGGAGCCTATAAGATGTCTAGTAAACTTGAAATTCTCAATGCGCTCAAACTGTCGGCCTTAACAAATCACCCTATGCCAAGCATAGATGTGACGCCAAGAGTCGAAAATCTCGTCGGCCAGTTCGAGACCAACCTCAATACTGTCGCGGGTACGCTGCATAAAGAAGGTGGCATCAAAGCCCTGCAAGCCAAAGTCGATGAACTTATCGCCCAAGGGTTACAGGTCATCTCCCTTGTAGAGGGTGTCACGGCAAACCGTGAAATGCCCCCCACAGCCCACGAGCTCAAAAACATAGATTATGCAGTGATCCCAGGTGACATTGGCGTTGCCGAAAACGGTGCCATTTGGGTTAACAATAAGAATCTAGGCCACAGAGTGACACCTTTTATCTGTGAAAACCTGATCTTAGCCCTGCCAACGAATAAGATTGTGCCGACCCTACATCAGGCAGCTAAAGAAATCACGTTAGCCTCAGGTGAGTTCGGGGTGTTTATCGCGGGTCCATCAAAAACCGCCGATATCGAACAAGCCCTCGTCGTCGGCGCCCACGGCGCCTGCAGCTTGAACGTGTATTTGCTCTAATGCCTCGAGATTTAATGTAACCAAGAAAATTCAAGGGTTATGGAATAATCGAAACACAAAAGCCGCCTTCATTAGCGGCTTTCTTATTGAGACTTCGCTGAATGATATTTGAGTTGTAGGCTGATAAACCACTAACACAGCTTACCAATTAACGTTTATTGACTAACAGTTTACAGGCTTGCCATGGCATTCACTCGCCGACTCTGTGAATAGAAACCTAGGGCCTCTAAGCTTATGAACGAGAGCCATGGTCGTTCTCATGCATCCCTGCATTGCACGACATTCAGGCGCCCTGCCTATCAGATGGCAAACTGGCAGTTAAACACGGATGTTGTTCAAGTCAATCCGTGGATGCAGGAGGGTCGTCCCGTCCTGCTCTTTGATGAACGGCGCCATCTCTGATATTTATCTGCGTACGTTAGTGAACACTTAAATATAAATCCAACATTAAGATGTTGATTTAAATTGTGATATCACTACGTTCTAAGACAATCGTTAGTGATAAGCAGGGGATCTTTATCAAGTCGCTTTAACCACGTGCGATAGCGCACATACTGAGGATACCTTA
Source organism: Shewanella sp. S23-S33 (assembly GCF_043359565.1). Taxonomy (NCBI): domain Bacteria; kingdom Pseudomonadati; phylum Pseudomonadota; class Gammaproteobacteria; order Alteromonadales; family Shewanellaceae; genus Shewanella; species Shewanella sp. S23-S33. The sequence goes on from NZ_JBHFFD010000014.1 coordinate 233,624, forward strand.
GTAGTATCCTCGACTCGGTTGATAGTATTCTCGACTATGTCCATGAGGCATTTATAGTAAAGGTGAGTAAATGAACGAGGTATTACTACAAATAAAGGCGCTCACCAATGGTGATCCTTTGTTGACGGCTGTCATTGTTGGAGTATTAACATTTACGTTAATTGGACTCGTAGGCTACATGCTAAAAGATGTCCCCACGAAGCTGTTAAGTTGGCTCAGTAGTCTGCTGTTTGTGCGGCTCACTATAGACGATAGCCATCAGGCGCGCACAGAGGTATTCAATAAACTGTCCTTTTTGATCAGTAATACTACCATTCCGTTTTTTTCACGCTCTATCTCTGAGGCTGTGTACTATGACTATAGTGTGAGTTACGACGGGCGTGTCAGTGTTAAGTCTATCGGCTACGGTATGCACCTGTTTAAATACGCTGGTTGTTTCATGTTGGCTACCCGCTCTAAGGTCGATAGTACGATGGCATACGATACTATTACTGTAAGTGCACCATGGTGGGCAAAAGATAAACTATATAGTTTTTTAGAAGATACTCGTGGAGACATCTCTACAGAGCCAAAAGTGAATATTTTCGAAGAAACCGAATGGTGTCGCTATGGCACATTGAAATCATCGGGTTTTAGTGAATTAGTGCTAGATGAAGGGTTTAAGCAGAAGTTGATGGGAGAAGTTGATAACTTCGCAAGTAGAGGGAAATCGGTTGTAAGTAAGCTAACCATACTGTTACATGGCAAAACGGGTACAGGTAAGACGGGTATAGCGAGAGCCTTAGCTGTTGAGTATCATCGCGATCTTTACATATTGAATCTATCGACTGTAAATGATGCCACTATTCATAAGGCGATTAGAAAGGTACCACCCGGAGCTATGTTGTTAATAGAGGACTGTGACTGTGTAAAGGCTACGGTATCACGTACTGCTGAAAGCAATGTAGATAACCCACCACTCACTTTAGGTGGCGTTCTAAACGCGTTAGACGGAATCATTCCTCTTGATGACTGCCTTGTAATAATGACCACAAATCATCCTGATAATCTTGACCCAGCGTTGATACGTAAAGGTCGTGTAGATGTCAGTATTGAAGTACCACTTATCAGTGCAAAACAAGTTAATGAAGACTACTTTGAGCGTTTTGGCGCAGTTCTTAATAGAACTGAGCCATTGTTAGGTTGTGAAGTCTATGAACTCCATCGCAGAGCGAGCTTAAGATATGGTGTGTGTTGTAAGCCAGTGTAGATGCTCTGGATTCAACAAACCATGAGGTCATGATAGCCATGAATAACAATAAACTGATCGTCTTCAATTAGTGGTAACTGGCCGAGTTGCTGTAATCTGATTTTTAATTCAGCAAGCAGAAATACATTGTCATCCGCCAAACCGGCGGGAAAAACGGTTTTCGCAATTCTAATCGCGTTAATGGATTTATAGCGAATACACCTTTGCACAAAAAGACAATCAGTAGCCATGATCTCGGATAACACTTGATTTGAGGCTTCATAGTCCTCTTCACCGACCAACTGTAGTTGCAAATACACAGGACGAGAAGCTAACAGCGTCATACATTCGCGCCATTTAGTATTATTCATCATAGAACTCATAATGTTAAATTGCTTTTTTACCCCTGATGATTAACAAGTTACCTTTGGTGTTTAACTGCCCGTATAGGGATTAAAAATGGTAGCGAATAAAGTAAGCCGCTTAAAGTAATGGGCTAGACGTAAACTCGTTTAGTACATCTTCTGAGGTTGACTCATATTCAACCACCAGTTTATGGGGTGTAAGCCGATACACCCTCACCTCAATATTCCCTCGCACAGCATAAATTAAAGCGCCGCCATAGGTTGTTTCAGGCCCAAGATCTCCCGCTGGAACTTGCTCGGCGGCGCCAATATACAGGCACCCTGACAATATTGTTAAGTTTGCAGAGAGATAATTCGAATTGAGCCCAGCCTCACCTAGCTTAAGGAAAATTTCAACCTCATAACAGCCATCGGCGCCAAGTCCTACGAATAGCACATGACCTTGATTGATTTCCAAAATTTCGTCACTCGGCACAGACCACCAATCAGCCGTATCTTCACAGCGATGAGTTAATGCCGCGGGATCAAATATCGCCATTGTGGCGGTATCTGTGTCAAACCGAGTTGTTGTATAGGGTTTACTCATCATCCTTGCCCACTAACAGAAATGATTCTGACTATCTGTTTTATCCTTGATAACTCCAAACCTAAAATAGAAAAATCGCCATAATTTTAGGCCGTTACTACCACTTACTTACAACAATCCTTTACATAAAGGCTTTAGTGAACGCTTCCTTCGACTGGCGAATGTAGTTACGGGCGCTTTTGGCGTGCTGCTCCCACACGGCGCGGTCGCTAGGATCGGTAAAGGGGTTTTGCTCAGCGGCAATTGAGCGCTCAAATTTGTCGTAGAAGGTCAGCATGGCCGAAGTGATCTGATTAAAACGTTCCTTGAACTCTTGAAATTCATCAATCTTCTCAGTGGTTTTAATCATGTACTGCACTAACTCTGCATTGCTGTTCGAAGCCAATAGCGCCTCAGCTTTAGCACTGATATTGGCACTCGCCTCGGCAATCACCAACGCTCGTGCCTGCTCGTCTTTACTCATCACTCGGCTGTAATTTTCAGGAGTGCGGGCAATACTGGCATGCTGTAAGTAACTGCGCAGATGTTTGTCGAGATCCTTACGGAAATTATCTAAGTTCTTCTGCATACTGACTAAATCATTATCGAGTGCAGTGACTTGTTGCAGTTCTTTTTCGATTTCAGACATAAACCGTTCGGCCTGCTGATAAATTTTCAGGCCATTTTCTTCAGCAAACTTTTTATCACTACGGCTTAAGTCACTGTTGTCATAATTAGAGCGATCAAAAGTCGCTGCTAAGAATGACTTAAAGGGTTCGGCAAAGGCGGAATACGCGCCAGCACTAACCACGTTTAAGGTGGCAGTTGCTAAGTCACCAAAGGGTTTCACCATAGAGCCTAAACGCGCCTGTTGGAGAGGTGATGCCACACGTTTAGCGTCAGTTAAAACCGACCTAAATGTATTATATCCCATAGGGTTAGACATTTTATTGCGCTCAGACGTCGCCAACACAAAGGTGATACTTGAATAAATAGCATTCGAGTACTCGAGGTATTGCCTTTGGCTCTCGAGCTGAGCGGCATAATTTTTACCTAAAGTACGAAATGACTCAGACTGCACTTCGTAATTCTTGTCAGCTTTCAGCTTATCTAAAATCCCGCCGATAATTTTCTGCTCATTTTTTTGCAGGGCCATATCAAGGCGAATTTTACCTAAGCTCAAATCGTCCAAACTGATAGGGCCATTAATGGCCTCAATATCAAGACGGATATATTGGCGACTCGGATCATCAATAGACACTCGGTGCGCTAAATATTCGTTAGCCCCGGGGGTGATATCGATTAAAGCAACATGCTGCCACTGGGCATCAAGCTTTAATACCGGAGAGGTCAATACATTGATTCGATATTGGGTTTGAGTATTCTGGGTTTTGACCCAAAACTCTAATAGACCCGCTTCAGAAATAGGGTACTTACTGACGATACTGCTATTGCCTTCGACACAAAGCAGCGCACTTTCACCTGTGTGAGGTTCAGCGCCTTCAAATTGACAACCCATGATCCACGACCAAGGTTGAGATAAACGATTGCCTTCGAAGTCGCTGGCAAACACTAACTCATTCTCTTTGGCACTGGCATTAACTGTCGTTAACACGCCAAGCAACAGCATAGAAATGACTGCAGTGGTGCGCATAAGGGCCTCATAAAACATAAATTACTAAAATCAACGAGCGAGTCATTCGGCTCAATACCCAGTCATATCAACGATCAATAGACCCAAAAGCCTAAGCGAACTCAGTCTATTAATTGAGGACTATAGCCTCGACTTAAGAGCACGCTTGGATAAGTCATTTTTGATTGCAGATTAAACCAGCGAAATGTACCAGAGGCCATCATCCCACGCTAGCCCTAAGTCATGTTTAACGACGAAAGATATGTGGGCAATTACAATTGGGGCCATTAATCGCCCCAATTGTAAAATTTACGTAAAACTAAACACTTATGCCACAGCTACAGGTTACTTGCCTCGCCCCTTGTCTTGTCAATATATCAGGCGAAACCAATACAGCCCAAAGCAAGAATTAATGCAAACGTGCCTCGACTCGCTTCATGGCGTAAAACATCCATATCGTCAAGATAGTGCTACAGGTCGCGAGCGACACCCACACACCAATCACGCCGAACGCCCATGCAAAGCAGTAGATGATCGCAGCGATAAGAATAAGCTTAGCGCCCGTCAGCATAGAAGCTTGTTTCGAACAGTTAATCGCTTGGAAGAAACTCGCACCGACTAAGATTAAGCCTTCCATAGGCAAACCCCAAAAATACCAGCGCATACCTTCAATCGCCACTGGTGTTAAATTCGGATTATCACCGGCAAACAAATACACTAACCATTCAGGGCGAGAATAAATCAGCGCTAAACCTAAAGCTGCGGTGAGTAACGTCATACCAAAAGCAATATTGCGCGCTTGTTTAACCCTGTCAAAACGCCCAGCTCCCGCGTTAAAGCTATAAATGGGTTGAGTACCAAGCGCAATGCCCTCAAAAATCAGATAGAAAAACGCTTCTGTGTAACTCACCACACCATAGGCGGCCACATGTAATGGACCGCCAACCCACAAAAAAGCCGTATTATGCAGGGTTAACACTATCGACAAATACAGATTCATCAAAAAGCTGGGGAAACCAACGCGGGCTATATTAAGGCAATTGTCGAGCTTGAGCTTCATCTGCTCAAAAGTGATTTTAAGCTGAGTGCGCGGACTGAAAAAATGCTGTAAACACAAAAGCCCCGTTACCGCCTGCGACAACATAGTCGCAATCGCTGCACCTGCTAAACCAAAGGGGAAAACCACAATAAACAGCCAGTCTAAGAAAGTGTTTAATACACCACCCAAAATCAGCACCCAAGTCACCATGGATGGCCTGCCGTCATTACGCAGCAGTGTGGTGAAGGTCATTGAAATTATGGGGAAATGACACAGTGCAAAATACCAGAATAAGTATTCGTTAGCATTTTCGAGCATCTCACCTTGCGCCCCGAGGGCGACCAAAATATCTCGCGAGAATATCCCGCCAACAAGGGCAAAAAAGCATCCGGTTAATAAACATAACGTAAAGGCATTACCGAGTAGTTTACGGGCCTTGACTACATTACCTTGACCAAGATTGATTGACACTAATGCCGCGCTACCCATACCTACCATGGCGCCAATAGCGTATAAAATCGCGCCCACAGGGTAAGCTAGCATCATCCCCGCCAGCCCTGTTTCACCTAAATAGTGGCCAACAAAGATGCCATCAATTGTCACATATACGCCCGTCACCAACATAGAGGCTATGGTGGGTATGGTATAGCGCCAAAAAAGCTTCGCAATCGGCTCCTCGAGCAAGCTCATATCCGCAGGAGCATGATTAGATGTTGTTGCTGTCATTAGCGTTTCTCACAAAAAGGGGGGGGTAGAGTCGTATCTATTTAGAAAAATGATCGGGTGAACAAAAATGCGACAATGGATTGTACCTAAAAATAGCGAGAACTCAAAGCATGTTCATTATGAATAATTAACAATAAAGATTAATCATCACAATGACTTAAGCAGAAACAGTCCAATTTCAGCCAAATGACAAACTCAGTACAGTTCAATAACAGATGTGGGTTAATTCATCATTTTCTGCTACTTTTTTGGTGTTTAAGGCCGAATTAGGTAAAGTATCCGTTCAAGCAAGCCCATTAACGTATTTAAGCAAGATGAAATCATTAACTTCATAAATTTAAGCTTTTGATAATTAATGGGTTAAACAGAAATAAATTCAATAACAATAATAAGGGAAGGACATGAGTCAGAATAGTCCAAATGCAGGCAACGATCTGCGAGAAGTCAAACAGCTCGGCATGTGGGCCTCCATTACTAGCTTAGGTTATGTGTTTTGGTTAGTTGGTGGTATGGAGTTAGTCGAGCGTATCGCCTACTACGGTGTTAAAGCCAGTGCTGGATTGTACGCTAAAGCGCCAGAGTCTGCGGGCGGCCTTGGGATCAGCCTAAGTGACTACGGCATTATTATTTCCCTCTGGGCGATCATGCAAACCTTTGTGCCCGTGTTCACCGGTGGCATGTCTGACCGAGTGGGCTACAAAGAAACCATCTTCGGCTCCACCATCATTAAAATCTTTGGCTATCTCGTCATGGCATTCTTCCCCAGCTTTTGGGGCTTCCTTGTCGGTGCATTACTCCTTGCCATAGGCACAGGGATATTTAAACCGGGCATTCAAGGCACCTTAGTGCTGTCCACTAATCGCAACAACACTTCAATGGCTTGGGGCATTTTTTACCAAGTTGTAAACATTGGCGGTTTCCTCGGGCCTTTAGTTGCTGTGCATATGCGCCAATTGTCGTGGGACAATGTATTTTTCGCCTGCGCCGCAATTATCTCACTCAACTTCTTATTCTTACTCACCTATACCGAGCCAGGTAAAGCCGAGCGACTGGAACGCAATAAGCAAATAAAATCGGGTGAAGTCGAACAAGAATCCCTGTGGCGTGATGCTTGGCGCGAGCTGAAAAAGCCGATTGTAATCTACTATATGCTGGTATTTGCAGGCTTTTGGTTCTTGTACAATGCCCTATTCGATGTGCTGCCTATCCATATTTCCGAATGGGTCGATACCAGCATAATCGTCACGTCCCTCTTTGGCAGCGAAGGCACCAGTAATGGCATTCTGCAATTTTGGCTTGGCCTCAATAACGAAGGCACTAAGGTGATGCCCGAAGGCATGTTAAACCTTAATGCGGGCATGATAATGACCAGCTGTTTTATCGTCGCCGCGCTGACGGCTAAATACCGTATTACTACCGCCATGTTTATTGGTTGTTTGCTGAGTATTTTAGCTTTTGTGTTTATCGGTGCTTTCCATGCGGCATGGTTTATCGTATTCGCGATAGCCATGTTCTCCATTGGCGAAATGATGATTAGCCCGAAGAAAAACGAGTTTATGGGTAATATTGCTCCTGAAGGTAAAAAAGCCATGTACTTGGGATTTGTGATGTTGCCCCAAGGGATCGGCTGGGGATTAGAAGGCTACTTTGGCCCTAAACTCTACGAGATTTATGCATCAAAGGAATTGTTTTCGCGGGATTTATTGCTAGAGCGCGGCATGAACAGCACTGAGGTCAGCGCCATTCCCCAAGGTGAAGCCTTTACTACTTTGGTGAGTTACACAGGTGAAAACGCACACGATCTCACTCAATTGCTGTACCACAGCCATAACATTGGCATGGCGTGGTACATCATAGCCGCCATAGGGACTATCTCAGCGGTAGGGATTTACATCTATGGTAAGTGGTTACTCACCCTACAAAGAGCCCAGCAAGACGCCTAAGCGAGTCTAACGAACGATTAAAAGACAAAGATAAGTTGAGGAGCAATCCTCATCTTATCTTGTCAGCAACTCAGGCGTAAATTGTTCTGGCGACAACAATAAGCCTAGGCTTTCGATTTGTGCATTCAAACGATTGAGATCTTGAGTCAGTGCCGGTAAGGTCAGCGTATTATCATCGAGTACATACACTTGTCTTAAGCTGGTGTAATAAAAAAGCAATATAATCAAAGCATTCACATCATTTTGCGCCGCAGCGGCTTTAATCTTTATCAACTTGCGATAGATACGATTATGGAGTTGCTTTAATTGCCACACATAATAAATTTCGCTGAAAAAAGGTCGGTCTTTTAAGTTGTAAATCACGGCGCTACACAGACCCAAACTGAAAATCACGCCTAAGAGATTCAAGTGAAAATTACCTGTTGGCTCACCTGGCACTGGCGTCGCCCCAAACAGCGCAATGAGTCCAGTACCAAAAATCAGTGATAACACGACTAAGCTAACAACTAGAATAACAATGAATAAATTCATATTTTTACGATACAAGGTTTTATCTATTTCCTGCAGCTTCATAACATCCCGCTCAAATAAACCGCCCAGCATTGGGGTATAAATCAATCAATGGCAGAGCATACCCCAATCCCCTTTATTCGGCCTTAACTGATTTAAACGCATAACGAAAATACATTTCTCCACCCCATCAGTGAATGATACAAACTGAAACCTTTAAGCGTAACTAAGCAGGCTGAGGGATAGGATGATGTATCGATTGAAGATCAACGGCTTAATGCCCTTACGATTTATCTTCCATTTATTTCAAAACATTAAAATGTTAACGTGCAATCAAATCTGAGTAAAATTTGCTAACCTTAACCCTAGTGAATTGCATAACGATATCGCCGCTTTTACGAGAGACAGTGTTCTAACCTCCCGCATTCAAACCACACAAGGAATGCCATGATACTCAGCAAAGGCTTTGCACAAGTCGTCCTTTTGGCGCTCAGCAGCCTTTGCTTGACTGCACAGGCCAAAGACCTGCTCGCAGTGGGTTCGAGTTTCAGTCAAATTTTTGAACTACAAGCCAATGGAGAATATACAGGCTTAGGTGTCGATATTTTGAATCGCTTCGCCCAGCAGCAAAGTGTGAACATTCACTATCAAATTACCCCATGGCGCCGCGCTATCTCTATGGTTGAACGTGGCCAAGCGGATATTCTTATTGGTCCCTACGATACCCCAGAGCGTAATGCCAACTTGGTTTTTGCGGCGAAGGCATTTTACCGCGATGATATGGTGTTTTATGCTCGGGCAGACAATGAAATAGTGTGGAATGGCGACTATGCCAGTATTAAAACGCAACGGATTGGAAAAATGCAGGGCTGGAGTTATGGCACAAGGTTTACTGAACAAACTAAATCATTAAATATCAATGAATTTGTCGATATTAAAAGTGGCATAGAACGGCTTTCGCGGGGTGATTTAGATTTACTCGCCACCAATAGTCGCAATACAAATGCAGTGCTCGCCCAAATCAAAATCCCTAAAGCAATTACGCCAATCATGCCGATAATCGATGTGCGAGACGGCTTTATGGCTTTTCCGAAACAAGCTAAATTTGATCCGCTAAGAACTCGTTTTGACAGCTTCTTCGAGGAGATGATCCAGAATGGCACACTCACGACACTCGGCCAAAAATACCGCGTGACCTTGCCTTACTGATCCAACCTTACTGTTCCCGCCAAATCCGCCCCTCTTATCTTTGCTCACACCTGTAATAAAGAGTGATGGGGAACTCTGTTAGCTAAGACAAGCAATCAATTGCTGCTCAATCTCGTCCCAATTAACGTCGTCCATGGTAATCATTTCTAGTCTGGAATCTAAGGTGTCATCGAGTTCAACTACAGTAAACTCATGGTCAATCCAGTTAAATCCCGCAATTCCATCAGTAGTGATCATCACAGCCTTTAATCTAAGCAACACTTGCCCAACGTTGGATGACTGAGCTTGCCGCTGAATAAAATCCATTAATTTATCAAAATCAAATTCTTGACTCGGTTCAAACACCCAGCCGCAGCTAAAACAACCTTCACCTTGATTCTGCTTTCGCACTATACCGCGATCATCAAAATCAAGTGCGGCTTCGATTGCACCTTCGGCAAAGAGGCTCAACTCACTCAAGCGAGAACCACCAGCACGAAACAAGCTTGGGGCCGTCGTCGGTAGGCTGCCCAGCTTTAGGCCCGCGCTAGCATGCCCATTTATATTGAGTGACACGCGCCTTGGTTGGTTAAGATAGTCCAGCAAAGCGCTAGGTAAAGGCTGTTGATTTGAGTGGCTCACTACAGGAATATCAGTACGTTCAATATGGCTTAAATAAGTCTGCAATTCATAGAGTAACTTAGTATTTTCAGCATCATATAAGTCAGACTTAGTTGCGATGATCACATCGGCCACTTGCAACTGTTGGATAAAATTTGCATGTTCGCGATAGCGAGGATCGTGGATCTTACGCGCGTCCACCAAACATAGGGTGCTACGCAGTGAAATCACATTCTGATAATGGGGCGCACTCAGTACTTTAATGATTTCATTAGGATGCCCAAGCCCAGTCGGTTCAATCAATAAGCGGTCAGGTTTCGCTTTCGCAATCAACTGATTGATGGCCACTTGTGTCGGTACGCCTGCTGCGCAGCACATACAGCCACCCGCAACCTCACGAATTTGTATGCCGTTATCGGAGGAATTAAGTAACCCCGCATCAATGCCGACCTCACCGAATTCATTGACCAGTACTGCCCAAATTTCATCCGCGGGTTTAGTCGCCAGCAATTGCTTAATCAGAGAGGTTTTACCTACACCTAAAAAACCTGTAATGATATTGGTAGGAATCGCTTTGATAATCATAAGGAAACTCGCTCGAATAGAAAGCTTGGCGCTCGAGTGTAGAAGTATTGGCTTCGAAGCTCAACAAAAAGCGCATCGGTGAGGATGCGCTTTTAGAATAGCGACAGGCTATGTAGCAAAATATGCAACTGACTATTCAACAAACTAGGCAACCGTTAAACGGCTAAGCTAATAGGCACTTTGCACTTATTAGCCTTGATTGTTGGGCTTAGCTTATTTTGACTTAACTTATTTTGACTTAACTTATTTTGACTTAGCCTATTTTGACTTATTGGTGCGAGAGCCAAAACCTGACTTATTGCTCACCAAATTCGACTTAGGTTTAGTCGCATTAAACGGCTTACCTGAGCCAGAAGCTGGCTTAGCACGGCTAGAGGATTTATCGCCACCGGTTTTGCTGTCCTGCGCTTTACCTTTCGCGTACTTACCCTGACGAGACTGACCAATAGTACGATCCTGCGGCGCCTTATGGCTCCACTTTCCAATAGGCTTAATCGGTGCAGCGGGCGCATCACGGTAACGGGCAGGCAAAGGCGTGCCTTCTTCATAACCCGGTTGTACCGACACGGGCAGTTTCTGCTCAATCAAGGCTTCAATTTCAGCGAGCATTTCATCGTCAGAAGGTGAAACAAACGAAATCGCGCGACCCGTTAATCCAGCTCGGCCAGTACGGCCAATACGATGGATATAGTCTTCGGCAAGGAAAGGTAATTCAAGGTTGATCACCATAGGCAAGGCATGAATGTCTAAACCACGAGCGGCCACATCGGTCGCCACCAGCACCCGCAATTTACCGGCTTTAAACTCTTCCAACACCCGATTACGGGCGCCTTGTGTTTTATCGCCGTGGAATACACCTGCGGCTATGCCATCCAGCTTTAATTCTTGTAACAAATGCTCGGCGCTTTCTTTCGTGCTGGCAAACACCAGCACTTGGCGCCAATTGTTGCGGCCAACGAGTTCTGACAACAGCTCGGCTTTGCGACGTTTATCAACGCGATAGACTTCCTGCACAACTGTGGATGCGGTAGTCGTGTCAGCAACATTCACCCACTGAGGTTCATTCAGCATTTTCTCGGCGAGTTGTTTGACGGCATCACTATAGGTCGCTGAAAACAACATGGTTTGATGCTGCGGCGCAATTAAGCGTTTCACTTTTTCAATGTCGCGCACAAAACCCATGTCTAACATACGGTCGGCTTCGTCGATCACTAATGTGGTAACGCTCGACAAATCTAACTGGAATTGGCCAATAATGTCGAATAAACGACCAGGAGTTGCCACCAAAATATCAACGCCCTGCTCTACCCCTTTACGCTGGGGATTCATGTTGGCGCCACCGTAAACCGCTAAGGTTTTCAGTGGTAGGAACTGGCTGTATTTTTGGATATTTTCGCAGACTTGAATCGCAAGTTCGCGGGTTGGCGTCATCACCAACGCGCGTAAAATCGGTTTATCATTGCTGTCGCTTGTTAAAGACTCAGCCGCCAGCTTTTCAAGTACAGGCAGAGCAAAGGAAGCCGTCTTACCTGTACCCGTTTGGGCGCAGGCCATAATGTCTTTGCCTTCAAAGGCAAGCGGGATCACTTTCTCTTGCACTTGAGTGAGTTGCTGATAGCCACACTCAGTTATCGCATTCAAAATAGGAGAAGATAAACCGAGTGTTTCAAATTTCATAGGGACTCTTTAGCTAAGTAGTAAAACTTTGATGCGAGGTGATACTCAATGCCCCAACGCGGGGCCGCGGAGTCTAGCAAAATCCGCGGCGTTTTTATAGGCAATTATCGCCACTAAGTTAATATCTCCTCAGACATGGGAGACTAAAAGCGGATCCTGTAAGTATTTTTGGCTAAATTCACCCGCAGGCACAGGTCTTGAGAACAAGTAACCTTGGCCGTAGTCACAGCCTGCAGCCAACAACACTTGGCACTGCGCATCGGTTTCGACACCTTCGGCAATCACCTTCATTCCCAACTTGTGGGCCATCACGATTATCGCCTCACAGAGAATTTGATCGTTTGAATCGGTATCAATATGGCGGGTAAAAGATTGATCAATTTTAAGATAATCGATATCAAACTTTTTCAAATAGGCGAGTGACGAGTAGCCCGTACCAAAATCGTCCAGCGACACTTGCACACCCGCATCGCGGTAGGCCAGTAGTTTTTCGGTTACACCCATACTGGCATCCAATAACAGGCCTTCGGTAATTTCAACGCACACGCCCGCGCCTGTGATATTAAGATCTTGCAATAACTTCAACCAATCATTGAGCAGCGTGCCTTCATCACGAAATTGGATTGGGGATTTATTGACGCTGATTTGGATTTCAACCCCTAATTCATGACGCCACGCCGCACTCTGGCGAGCGGCTTGCTCGAACACCCAATTGCCGATTTCAACAATCAAGCCGGTGTCTTCCGCAACAGGAATAAACTCTGCAGGCGACACAGCACCACGCTCTGCATGATGCCAGCGGATCAAGGCTTCAGCCTTGGTCACTTCACCCGTTGCTAAGGCAACAATCGGCTGATAATGCAGTTCAAATTCTTTATTCACGACCGCTTGACGTAAGTCTTGGATCAAGCGCATACGGTATTTGGCGTATTCCTGCATCGATGGGGTGAAATAGTTGAAGCGATTACGCCCTTGATCTTTCGCCGCATACATAGCCTGATCCGCATGCTTGAGAAGCCCTTCAATACTGGTCGAATCATCGGGATACAAAGTAATCCCAATACTGACGCTGATATAAGCGGTTTCTTCCCCTAACACATAGGGTTCGGCAATTCGTCGCAAAATATTCTCGGCGACGCGCTCAATCCCCTTATGGTCTTCCATCGAACTTAACACCACAGTAAATTCATCGCCGCCAAGACGCGCCACGACGTCGGCATCACGCACACAGGATTTCAATCGACTCGCGGTTTCTATCAGCAGTAAATCGCCCATGGCATGGCCTAAGGTGTCATTCACTTCTTTAAAGAAATCTAAGTCCAAGAACAGTAAGGCAAAGTGGTTGCGATTGCGGTCGGCATTTTTCACTTCACTGCTTAAATACTCCAACAACATGCGCCGATTGGGCAACCCCGTCAGCGTATCGTAGTTGGCTTGTTTCCAAATCAGATGCTCATTTTGCTTCTTATCGGTAATGTCTGAGAACAGGGCAACACGTCGATAGGGATGGCCTTCTTTATCATTAATCGTATTGATGGTTAACCAGATGACATATTCTTCGCCATTTTTGCGCCGCTGCCACATTTCCCCCTGCCATTGGCCTTTCTCGCGGATATCATTATTCATTTTGTTGTAAAAATCGCGGCCATTGAGGTCACAATAAAGCAGCCGAATATGTTGGTCCCGCACTTCAAATTCGCGATAACCCGTCATCACACTAAAGGCGGCATTGACGGTAATAATTACACCCTTTTCATCGAGGACACTCATGGCTTCAGAGCTGTTATCGTAAACCAGTGCCGACAACTTTAAGGATTCTTCGATAAGTTTTGCGTCGGTAATATCGGTATAGGTTCCACACATACGCAGAGCATTGTTGTTTGCATCTCTGCTCACGACTTTACCCGTATCAAGGATCCACCGCACCTTACGGTTTACGGTATTTAAGCGGTACTCCATCTTATGTTGCGCCGTTTCGCCACGAATATGGGCCTCAATCGAATGCAGCACTTTAGGCCTGTCTTCGGCGACTATCGCATCCATCCATTGGCGACTATTAGCGTTGAGCATATCAACATCGCAGCCAAGAATATCGGCGCTGCGGGCGTTACGTTCGATACGATCATTGCGAATATCCCAATCCCACACCCCAAGATCGCTACTGCTCAGCACCAGTTCGAGTTGCTCACGACTAGCAAGTACCTCTTGGTCAGCAATGGCCTGTGAGGTGATATCTAAATATCCAGCAATAACAAGCAACACGGCATTATTACCACCACGCTTACAGGCGACTGTCATATGGGTGTAAACCACGCTGCCGTCTTTAACGATAAAACGTTTATCCATCTCGTAATTATCGATATCCCCCCGCAGCATAAGCTCAAATTTCAGGGCATCCGCTTCTAAATCATCGGGATGAGTAATTTGTGCCCACGTCATCCGTAGCAATTCAGCTTCTGAATACTTGAGCATTTGACATAACCGTGGATTCACCTTTATCCACTTTTGATCTATCCCCGTTATTGCAATACCAATATTGCCCGCGTTGAATTGGCTCCGAAAAAGGAAATCATCCTGCAGACGAATTTGTTCATCACGCTCTAATTCAAAACGTCGCGATAACAAGCGGCTCAATAGCCAAGTCGCTATCGGGAAAATGGTCAATACTGGGAGGGTCACTTTGGCGAGTAATGGCATTGCTATGCCATCGGGTAGAAATAAGAACCACAACAACATCACGATATGAACGGTATAGGCAAAGAGAAAAATTTCTCCACCTGAAATATTGGCTAACAGAGACTTACGATATTGACGCCAGATCACCCCGATTAAACCGGATGACACTATCACGCCGACGCCAATCCATATACCAGCGCCACCGATACTGATGCGATACAGCGCCGTCATCACGACAGCAACTAAGGTCGGTAAACCACCGAAAAATAGACCAGAAATACAGAGAATAACCGAACGGGTATCAAAGAAAACGCCAGGCAAATATACCCAAGGCGTACTCATAATAGTGATACCAATACCACCGATGAGCATCCCAATAATGATGCGCCACAGTAAAAAATACTGCCGCTGATGCTTTTTAGGGATCACGTCGTACAAAAAGACCAACGCCAGCAATAAAGCCGCATTTTGTACTAACGGAAAGAGAATACCTTTATCCATAACTCAGAGAGCGACTCCAAAAATGAGGGGGCTTGATACCATTTTAACATTCCCCCACAAGTGTAGCAGAATCACTTAGAAATCATGCGTTAATTCCCTTTGCCGCATCACACTTTGGACTTACCACATTACATTTTGCAATAGAGTTGTTGACGATATTGCTCTGCAATAGAATGCCAGTCAAAACGCTGTGCCATGGCCGCAGCACGCACTTGTGACCATGTTTTCCCCTCGAAACAAGCAATGGCTTGCATCAACCTTTGCAGAAACGCTTCGGCCTGCTCATTTAAGCTATTGCCGTTAAAAGCAAAACCATTAACGCCATCCTCAACGGTATCCTTTAAACCGCCTACACTATGCACTAAACATGGCTGTCCCGCGCGCATAGCCAACATTTGACTGATGCCACAGGGCTCAAAGGAACTTGGCATCAAAAATAGATCGCCATGCTGATACAGCGCTTCGGATAACGCCTCGTTGTATCCTTGCAAAAATAATAGGTTATCGTATTTAGCCCCTAACGCTTGGAAAGACTTAGCAATCGATGCGTCGCCACTGCCGAGTAAAATCAGCAGCGCCGTCGGTTTTGTCTGCTTCAATGCTTTAAGTAAGGTCTCAAGCACAGATAAACCCGAGGGCAATTGATGGCGCAGCAGTAAGACTTTTTGATCGGTCAAGCGGCCCACCGAAGTCAATAACAGACTCGGTACTTGCTCCGCCATTGCTTGACGCCAATGGGCTTGGGTGCGGGCAAAAGCAATCATGTCCACGCCACTCACTTGCGTTTGATGCCCCTGCCATTGCACTAACGCAGCTTCAACCGCACTGAGCAATTGCTTAAACTCGGGTACTTGAATACGCGCAGGTGGCTTAGCGGGTAAATCCGATACTGACGAATACACACAGCCATTTAAAATCCCCACCACTTTGCCGTCATTGGCCTTGGCCTGTAAGTCTTGCTCTAACCCTTCACCACCAAAGAATCCCGCTTCTGGTTTGGAGGGCTGCAACACTTCCTTGACATAACTGGGTGAGACTAAATGCACTTTGTCGCTCAGCACTATGCCCATGCGCATAGGGTTAACACAGTAGGGATAACGGGGATCGGTGATCAGCTGTTTTTGCCCCTGCGTCAAAGTGGCAAACAGCTCGGGAAACCAAGCCGCAAAGGAGGATGAGTCTTGGCTTAAGGGACGTATCCCCTGCAGCGCAAGATTGTGGATAGAGAACACACACTCAATTTCTTTGAGAGCACTGAACTCAGGCACGAATGCTCTTAACATGGCTAAGCAGCCCGCATGCCAGTCATGTAAATGCAGCACAGTCGGCATAGGCACTCGGCCAGTAACTAATGCTGTCGCGACACTCGCGCAGAGGAAAGCAAACTTAGTCGCATCGTCGGCGAAAGGACGCTCGGCACTGCCTTGGCTATAAATCTGCCCAGGTACGGATTGCCATAATGCATGTTCGAGCAGATAAATCATCGCCTCTGGCACATGGGAATGGGGCATGGCAAACACATGCACTCGCTCCAATCGGCCGCCAAAGGCCACAGTTAACTCACCCAGATCTTGGGGTTGATTGGCTACCGCAGTCAAAAAGCCATAGCTTGGCATGATCACATCGGCGCACAAATCAACACCCGCCAGAGCGGCGGGTAAATCACGGATGACATCCGCCATACCGCCAACCTTGGCGCCCGCAAGGGCACCGTTTTCAGCCGCGACCATCAAAATGCGTTGTTTCAATTAATTGGATACTCCCGCTACTTCAACTGTGCAGCTTTTATTAAGCTGCCTATACCTAAGCCATTTTTACTTTAATGATCAATTTACTTTAATGCTCAAATCACTATTCATAGCCTACAGGCAAACCTAGCATGTCACGGGTCACTAAAGTCACGCCTTTTTCGGACACCCTAAAGCCTTTAGCTCTGTCGTGATCATGGTTATAACCTATTACCATGCCTTCGGGAATAATGCAGCCACGGTCAAGTATCGCATTCTTGATTTTGCAATGGCGCAGCACGACTACATCGGGTAGCACTACTGAATCTTCAACCAACGAATAAGAACAAACGCGTACTTCGTTAAACAATACGCTACGGCGCACTGTCGCCCCCGAAATAATACAACCGCCCGAAACAATCGAGTCCAACGCCATACCACGTCTGTCATCGTCATCAAACACAAATTTAGCGGGAGGTAATTGTTCTTGGAAAGTCCAAATTGGCCATTTCGCATCGTACAAATTCAGTGCTGGCGTGGGCGATAACAGTTCCATATTCGCTTGCCAGAAAGAATCTAGCGTACCCACATCGCGCCAATAGGCTTGCTCGTTCGGGAAAGCGCTCTTAAAGGGATAGGCAAACACATTATGTTTTTCGATGATCGCAGGAATAATATCCTTACCAAAATCGCGATCTGAGCTTTCGTTTAAGGCATCTTTCTTGAGCTGGTCAAACAAAAACTCTGTGTTAAACACATAGTTGCCCATAGATGCTAAACACATTTCAGGATTACCCGGAGAATGCTTAGGTTGCAGCGGCTTTTCTTCAAAGCCTAAAATGCGCATCTCTTCATCAACTTCCATCACCCCAAACGAACCCGCAGCTTCGGCGATAGGCACTTCAAGGCAAGAGACTGTCATATCTGCACCCGACTCGGCATGGGCGGCTAATAACCCAGCATAATCCATGCGATACACGTGATCGCCAGACAACACCATCACGTATTTAGGCAGCTCGTGGCGAATGATATCGATATTTTGAAATACCGCATCGGCCGTGCCTTGGTACCAGTTTTCCGAATAGCGTTGTGAAGCGGGTAAAATCTCCACCGACTCGCCCAGCTCCTTCTTAAAATGGCCCCAACCGCGCATCACATGGCGGATCAATGAATGCGACTTATACTGAGTCACAACCCCGACTCGACGAATACCCGAGTTGATACAATTTGAGAGCGGGAAATCGATAATACGAAACTTACCACCGAAATACAGTGCAGGTTTAGCACGCCAATCCGTGAGTTCATGCAAGCGAGACCCGCGCCCACCAGCTAAAATCAACGCATAGGTTTCACGAGTTAAATTACTGATATAACGAACATTAGACATAGGCTCTTACTCCGAAATCGGCAAACTGATTGCCCATAAATGGCTTATCGATACGGCAGACACTGCCGTACTCCCCTGAGTATTTCTCACTTGCATTCCCCATTCCTTCCATTGATTACTGCATTCCTTTCAAACACTTATACTCAACCGCTATAACAAGACTTATAACCAAGAGCCCAGCCCTTACAGTTTCCAAATTTCATCGCGATAACCCGCGATCGTCCCATCACTCGAAAAACGTCCACTGGCGGCGGTATTGCGAATACTCATCTGCGTCCACACCTGCGGATCTTTATAGGCCCGCGCCACGGCTTCTTGCACGACTCGGTAACTGTCAAAGTCGGCGGCCGTCATCCATTGATCGTCGCTGCTTTCGATGGCGGCAATAATGGGATCGAAAATCCCCGGCTCAAGCAGATTGAAGTGACCACTTTTGAGTAACTTCATCACCTCAGATAACGCCGGTGAATCGTCAATAATGCTGCACGGATGATAATGGTTACGTACCTGCGAGACCTGCTCCGCATTGAGTCCAAACAGGAAGAAGTTCTCAGAGCCCACTTCCTCTAACATCTCGATATTGGCGCCATCCATAGTGCCGATTGTCAGGGCGCCGTTCATCATGAACTTCATATTGCCCGTGCCCGATGCCTCTTTGCCCGCGGTTGAAATTTGCTCGGACAAATCAGTCCCCGGACAGATTTTTTCCATGGCGCTGACGTTGTAGTTTGGTAAGAAAGCAAAGCGTAGGTAAGGCGTCACCATAGGATCGGAATTGACCATATGAGCAACATTGCTGGCGAGTTTGATGATCAACTTAGCCATAAAGTAACCGGGCGCCGCTTTACCGCCGATCAATACACAACGTGGCACCATGTTTTCGGTGTGGCCTTGCTGGATCTGATGATAGAGATGAATCACATGCAATATGTTGAGTAACTGACGTTTATATTCGTGAATACGCTTCACTTGCACGTCAAACAGCATAGACGGATCGAACTCAACCCCACATTCCTTAACAATCATCTTAGCCAGCAAAGCCTTGTTGGCTTGCTTCACATCACGCCATTTTTGGATAAACGCATTGTCCTGTGTGAGAGCATTGAGCGCCGTTAACTGGCTTAAGTCTGTCACCCATTCTTGACCTAAATGGGCGGTCAGTAACTTAGCTAAGGCAGGGTTACAATGGGCAAGCCAACGCCTTGGCGTCACACCATTAGTACGGTTATTAAACTTATGCGGCCACAACTCATAGAAATCCTTAAACAACCCAGATTTGAGTAGTTGCGTGTGTAAACCCGCGACACCGTTGACCGAGAAACTCGCCACAATCGCCAAATACGCCATACGCACATGGGGATGTGGACCATCTTGAATAATTGACATACTCGCCAATTTCTCACTATTTCCTGGCCAATGGTGGGCGACTATATCTAAGTAACGGGCGTTGATTTCATAAATAATTTCTAAGATGCGTGGCAACATTTGCGCCATCATACGCACGGGCCAACGCTCTAATGCTTCAGGCAACAGGGTATGGTTAGTGTAAGCCATGGTCTGACTGGTAATCGCCCATGCACTGTCCCATTCCAAACCGTATTCATCGATCAATAACCGCATCAACTCAGGCACGGCAATGCTAGGGTGAGTGTCATTCAACTGCATGACATTTTTAGCGGCAAACTGCGTAAAATCATGACCATGACGACTCACCCAACGTTTGAGTAAATCCTGCAAACTAGCGGAGGATAAAAAGTATTGCTGACGTAATCGCAGCTCTTTGCCGTTCTCGCTCGCATCATTAGGATAGAGCACCATAGTGATCTGCTCGGCCAAGTTTTTACGGGCCACGGCTTCCGTGTAGTCGCCTTGGTTAAACTCAGCTAAATCAAAATCATCGGTCGCTTCAGCCTTCCACAATCTCAGGGTATTTACCCGCCCATTGCGATAACCAGGAACAGGCATGTCATAGGCGACGGCGAGCACATCTTGGGTTTCAACCCAAATAATGTGCCGACGGCCTTGTTTATCGACATAGGATTCGGTATGACCAAAAAATGGCACAATCACGTTGTGGGTAGGGACACGCACTTCCCACGGATTGCCTTCGCGCAACCAACGGTCAGGGCGTTCAACTTGGTAACCGTCGACGATCTTCTGGGCGAACATGCCATATTCGTAACGTATGCCATAGCCTGTCACTGATAAGTCCATGCTGGCGCAGCTATCGAGGAAACATGCGGCTAATCGACCTAGGCCGCCGTTGCCTAAACCGGCATCATGTTCGGCCTCTTCTAACTCTTCTAACGATACCGCATAGTTGCTCAAGGCATCACGGCTATCTTGTTGCAAATCTAAACTCAGTAGTGCATTACCTAGTGCTCGGCCCATCAAAAATTCGAGGGATAAATACGCCACTTGCTTGCGCTTAAAATGGCTGTCATCCACTCGGGTCTGACGCCAATTATCTAGCATCTGTTCTTTCACGCTGTAAGCTAACGCTTGAAATAATTCGCAGCTCACGCCTTCGCCACGGCTGAGTCCATAACGTAAATGGCGCTCAAAAGAAGCGGGCAAAGCATCGCAGGGTTCACAGGGCTCAGCGGCTTTAGACTTAGTCTGACGCTTAGCTGGCGCCTTCTTGCTCGCGGCTTTTGACTGAGCTAGTGTTACTGGTTTTTCGCTGGTATTGGGGCTCAGCTCGCTTTTGTCACTCATAGTTAATTCCTTCATTTCCTATAAAATCAAATCAGCATGAAAAAGCATGAGACTACGATCTTGCAGTAAGTATCGCGTCGCAGAGATCTGAACATCCAGCGGCTCAGTTTGGGTATGAATAAGGCATTGCCACGGACTCAAGTGCTCAAAAGTCGGCAGGGTAAAAGCGAGAGGATTGTCGTCGGCATTAACCATCAACAGCAAAGCTTGCTGCTTGCCTTGATCTTCTAAATCACCGGAAAGCACCACAGACAAACTGCGGCACATAGATTCGGTCCACAAGCTCTTGGTCATTTGTTCACCTTGGCGACTAAACCAATCTAATCGAGTACCAATATCGGCTAAGGACTCGGCCAATAACTGTTCGTGAATGAAGCGCTTAGCACATAACAGCGGGAAACGTTTCCGCAGGGCAATAAGCTGTTGAGTAAAGGCCAACAGATCAGTGTCCATGCCCTTTGCAGACCAATCAAACCAGTTCAATTCATTGTCTTGGCAATAGGCATTATTGTTGCCTTGCTGAGTGCGGCCTGTCTCATCGCCGCTCAACAACATAGGCACACCTTGAGATAAAAATAGCGTAGTCAATAAGTTACGTTGTTGACGACCACGAAGTGCCAGAATTGATCTATCTTTGGTTTCCCCTTCAATCCCATAATGATGGCTGAAGTTTTCTTGGTGACCATCGCGGTTATCCTCCCCATTTGCCAAGTTATGGCGCTGGGTATAACTCACTAAGTCTTTAAGGGTAAAACCGTCGTGACTGGTTAAAAAATTAAGACTAGTCGCAGGTGGACGGCCACTGTGCTCAAAAAAATCCCCCGAGCCGTGAAAACGCCGAGCAAATTCGGGCAACATGCTGTGATCGCCGCGCCAAAAGCGGCGCATAGTGTCTCTATATCTGTCGTTCCATTCGCTAAAAGCCACGGGGAAATTGCCCAATTGATAACCACCAGGGCCGATATCCCAAGGCTCAGCAATTAATTTCACTCGGCACAAAACAGGGTCTTGCAACAGCGCATCGAAGAAACCTGAGCCGGGATCAAAACCATAGGCTTCGCGACCTAAGCAAGCCGCTAAGTCGAAGCGAAACCCATCGACACCCATGATTTCTACCCAATAACGCAGCGAATCTAGTACGAGCTGTAACATGCGTGGATGATTGATATTTAAGGTGTTTCCGCAACCCGTATCATTAATATAAAAACGCTTATCGTTAGGATGCAGGCGGTAGTAACTGAGATTATCTATGCCACGAAAACTAAAGGTAGGCCCAAGGCGACTCCCCTCTGCGCTGTGGTTATAGACCACATCGAGGATCACTTCGATACCTGCCCCGTGAAGTGCATCCACCATGGCCCGAAACTCACCAATATCGTCGGATGACAGATAACTCGGCTCAGGGGCAAAAAAGCCGATACTGTTGTAACCCCAATAGTTAGTGAGCTTTTTCTCGAGCAAAAATGGCTCAGTGAAAAAGGCCTGTACAGGAAGTAACTCGACACACGTCACCCCAAGTTCGGCCAAATAATCGATAGCCGGCTGAGTCGCTAAACCCGCAAAGGTGGCACGTTTATGGGGTTCAATCTCCGGATGCGCCGCCGTAAAGCCTTTAACATGCATCTCATAAATGATGCTGCGCTCTAGGGGTTTGGGCTGAAACCTCGACGCAAGGGGCTGAATCGACTGCTTGGCAGCTATCTCGATTAATGGACGAATGTCCACGACCTTGCATTTTGGCACATAGGCAGCGTTATCTAACTTGCTGAAAGATAAGTCTTCATCCATGTGGTTCAGCTCGTAACCATAGTTAGACTCATGGTCGCGATATTCACCGACAAGCTGGCGCGCATAGGGGTCGAGCAATAATTTATTGGGGTTAAATCTGTGACCAAGCTGAGGCTCATAGGAGCCATAAACGCGATAACCGTAGAGTTGCCCCGCCTTAAGCCCTTGCACAAACACATGCCAGATTTGCTGGGTTTGTTCAGTTAACGCAATACGCGCGACTTCTTGCTCGCCATTGTCATCAAATAAACATAACTCGACCGCTGTGGCGTTAGCTGAAAATAACGCAAAGTTAACGCCATCGCCCTCAACATTAGCACCGAGCGGAAAAGGCTCACCTACCCCTAACGCCCATTTTTCGCTTTGAAATGGGTGGTTTTTAGCGTCAGGGTTGAGCTTAATATCATCAGCCGTGGGCTTTTGCATGCTAGTTAGCCTCAGCCAATCCAGTTGCAGGCCCTATCACTAGGCAGCCCAAGGGCGGCACAGTGATCAGCGCGCTCTGCGCCATTCCTTGCCACGGCAGCGACTCAGCAACCACAGTGCCCGCATTACCTTGATTACTGCCACCATAAATCTGGCTATCGCTATTAAGATATTCGCGGTAATCCCCCTCCAAGGGCAAACCAATACGGAATCCAGTGTGCAATTGGGGCGTCATATTGATGACAAACACTAACGGCGCATCACCCGCTAAGCCGTAACGCACAAAGGTAAAGATGCTGTCGCGGCTATTTTCACAATCTAGCCAACTGAATCCTGCCCCCTCGTAATCCTGAACCGATAAGGCGGGCATTTTTTGATATAAGTGATTGAGATCTTTAAGCCAACGCTGGACGCCTTGGTGCGGCTCGTAAGCCAATAAGTGCCAATCTAAACTCTGGTTATGGTTCCACTCATTTCGCTGACCAAACTCGCAGCCCATAAAGAGTAATTTCTTACCTGGATGCCCCCACATAAAACCGTAATAGGCACGCAGAGTTGCAAATTTCTGCCAATCATCACCGGGAATTTTATGCAGCAACGACCCCTTGCCGTGGACCACTTCATCGTGACTCACGGACAACATAAATTGCTCGGTATAGGCGTACATTAAACTGAAGGTCAATTGATGATGGTGGAACTGGCGGTAAAGCGGGTCACGGCCTAAGTAGCTTAAGCTGTCGTTCATCCAGCCCATATTCCACTTAAAACCAAAGCCAAGACCTTGCTGATCCGTCGGCTTAGTCACCCCCGCAAAAGCGGTGGACTCTTCGGCAATCATGCAAATGCCGGGGAAAGCTTGGTACAAGCGTTGATTCAAAATTTGTAAGAAACTGATAGCCTCGAGATTCTCCCGTCCACCATAGGCATTAGGCAGCCATTGGCCCGGCTCGCGGCTGTAATCGAGATACAACATAGAAGACACGGCATCGAGACGCAGACCATCAAAGTGAAATTCCCGCAGCCAGTAACAAGCATTACTCAACAAGAAGCTGCGCACTTCACCGCGATCATAGTTATAAATCAGGGTATCCCAATCGGGATGTGTGCCCTTGCGAGGATCTTCATGCTCATACAGACATGTGCCATCGAAACGCACTAAGCCGTGGGGATCCTTAGGGAAATGCGCCGACACCCAATCGAGGATAATACCAATTCCCGCCTGATGGCAGGCATTCACAAAGGCCTTTAACCCATTGGCATCGCCAAATCTGTGGGTCGGCGCATAGAGACCCACTGGCTGATATCCCCACGAACCATCAAAGGGAAACTCGCTGATCGGCATCAGTTCGATGTGGGTAAAGCCTTGCTCCTTCACATAGGGAATAAGCTGTTCAATCAAGTCTTGATAATCAAGATATTGCTCGCCTTGCTCTCCCTTACGACGCCACGAACCTAAGTGCACTTCGTAGGCCGACATGGGCGCTTTATGCCAAGCAGTCGCCGCTCGCTTACTCATCCAAGCGGTATCATTCCAGCTATGGTGGGCTTTTGGGGGCACGATAGAAGCATTGTGGGGCGCGCATTCCATTTGGGTTGCCATAGGATCGGATTTAGTATGGCGCTCACCATTTTGATAAACCAAATCAAACTTATAGTGTGCACCTTCAGCCACATTGGGTAAAAATAGCTCCCATAAACCATTGGCAATATGTTGGCGCATCACATGGCGAGTATCATCCCAATGGTTAAAATCTCCCACCACAGACACCCGCTTAGCATTGGGTGCCCACACACAAAAATGCACACCTTCGACGCCTTGGGTTTGACGCCAGTTGGCACCTAAAAATTCATAGGCGCGCTCGGCGCTGCCTTCACCAAACAGGTAAATATCATCACTATTGAGCAGTGAATTAAACTGATAAGGGTCGACTATATCTAACTGACACAGGGGATATTCCACCCGTAGCAAGTAGAGAAACGGCTTGACGCGTCGTCCCAAAGTGCCGGCGAACAGTCCCTGCTCGTTGACCTTGTCCAGACTCGCCACTTTGCGGCCATCTTTAATGCTGATCACATCCACACTGAGGGCATTGCGAAAAAAACAACGAACAATTAATGCCTTACCCTCGTTGGCACTGTGCATACCCAAGAGCGAAAAAACATCAGTGTATTGACCATTAAGTAGGGCGACGTCGGCACCATCGTAGAAATAGGCATTGGCTTGAGTCATCATTTTTCTTCCGTTTATCAGTCAATTAAACTTGCAAATTGGCACTCTTTACCCACATAACACCCCCTAATAATCTAATCTTTAGGGATGGCATAATGTGGTGCGACTTAGGCAGCCTTTCGCTGGTGCTAGATTTAGCTCGGTAGCTGTCTCGCCACAGCGATATTTTGTAATCGCTGCAGTATCTCTGGCGAAGTCGACACTTGCGTTAAATTCAGCGGCAGGCGACGCTGCCAATTTGGATATTCGAGCCAAGTACCGGGAATGTTCACCGCATGGCGATCGGCTAATAAATCGCACAGTTGCACGCTGTATAGCGCACTATTGCCGCGAGCTCCTAAGGTCATCCAAGCCGTGAGTAAGGTTTGAATATCGAGTTCGGCTATCGCCGCCTCGGCTAACAGACCTTGAGCAACTAACAGTGAAATGAGTTGCTGCTTTTCATGTTCACGCCCAGCGAGCGCCTCGCCTAGCTGCTCGTCAGTTTCAAACAGGGATAACTGTCGACGCAGGTGTAAATCACTGCCATACCACCAAGCGACTAAAGTCGGCACATCGTGGTTCGCCAGCATCATTAAGCTTTGGGACTTATATTGATCCGGTGATTTAAAGCCTTGATGGTCTTTGCAGAAATAGAACAACTCGTTGGAATAAATGCCAGAAGTGTAGAGACGATGAATAATGTCAGGTGGCACCAGTCCTAAATCTTCACCAATCACCACACAGCGAGCACGTTGGCTCTCAAGGCAAACGATGGCAAGCAAGGTTTCGACGGGATAATACACATAGGCACCGTGACCGAGTTGCTTATCCAGCGGCCACCACCAGAGTCGCAGTAAGCCCATCACATGATCGATACGCAAGGCGCCACAGCTTTCCATATTGGCGCGGATCAAGGCGATAAAATGGCTGAAATGATGTTGTTTTAACTTCACAGGATCGAGTGGCGTTAAGCCCCAATTTTGTCCTTGGGGTGCAAAGGGATCGGGCGGTGCACCTATGCTGGCATTCAAACAAAACTGCTCGGCATTAGCCTGTACTTCACTGCCCTGCAGCGCTGCACCGACGGCCAAATCACGGATCAATCCCAGCCCCATCCCAACCTCTTTAGCTTTTAGCTGACAGAGGTGTAACTGCTTTTCAGCCACAAATTGCAGGTAAAGATAGAAACCTTCCTCTTGCACAAACGCTTTAGGACTACGTAAATATTCCGCTTGAGCAAACTCTTGTAGCGCACTGCCCTGCTCACGCACAAACTCATGGAATCTTTGCGCTCTGGGCGTGTCGTTCGCCAGATGCGTGTCACAAAAAACGCGATATAACTGCTCAAAGGCACGGTATTTCAGCTCGCTCACTTTAGGATAATCGAGCCAATTATCACGATTCAGTAAGGCGATAGCCTCTACCCAAGTAGCGCTTGAAAATTCAGTGGCAAGAGCTTGGTATTCAGGAACGCTTTGTAATTGAATATAAAGAGGATTAAGTCTGCGGCGATCGCACGGACTATAAGGACTCGGATGCTCTGGCGCCGCGATATCGAGGGCATGCAAGGGATTGAGTTGAATAAAATCCGCGCCCTGCGCCGCCACCAGCCCGATCAGTTGTTCTAAATCACCAAAGTCGCCAATGCCCCATTGGCTCTCGCTGCGCAAACTGTAAAGTTGAACGCTGATCCCCCAAGGTTTATGGCGTTTACCTTGGGCGACAGCCGTGAGTACGCCTTGGTAGGCGGCCCGCGGCGCCACCATTAAGGTGCCAGAGAACAAAGTGCTGGTATCAGCTTCAGCCGTCACACTGCTCTCTAGCGCAGAGCTTGCCGCTTGTGCACTTGTCGATAGGGCATGTTTTAAGCTTAAGGCTATGCGATGAAAGCCCAAACCTAACACAGAGAAATCACTCGCATTTTTGTCGGCTGCATGCGCAAATGAGTCTTGGTTTTTGATTAAGGCAGGGTTGTTAGTAAACTCTTGGCTGCTCAGGAAATAGGACGCTAAATTCACCGCTTCAGTCTCGGCGGGCATTAAGTTGTCAGGGAAAGCTTGGGTCTTGGCCTCAGCTAAATCGAGGCGTGCGAATCCCAGTTGCGTAAGATCAAGGCGATAGTGTAGATAAAGCGTTTGTTCAATGCGGTAATCGCCAATGGACTTAAGCGCCGAGAAAGGCACATCGAATACAATGGACTCACCCTGTTCGCATTCAATCGCCACACTCAGATCTGAGGTGTAGGTTTCCGGTAAACAAAGGCTTATCCAAGGTTCATCCACAAAACACCAATGGAATTCAGGTAGCACCTGAGTCCAAGGACGGGCATCCAGTAAATCAATTTGCGACGCTATCAGTGCTTCGGTCAATACCGTATCGACACAGGTCAGCCCAGCATCACTCGATAACGCTTCTGTAGCAGGAGCATCAATGGCAGTCCCTGCCACGCTGTTTTTTTCCTGTAACATACAGGTCAAGATACCTTGCCTGTCTACCTCGGAAATATGGATATTTTGGCCAAAACAATCAGTAAATTCTGCTCCAACTCCCCGCAAATACAGCAACTTTTCCAGCCCCATATTTTGTCGCCCCCGCGACCGCTCATCCATAGCTTTAGATATACAGTAACCATGCCAACGAAAAGTAACAAGAAGATGACATAAATATTTCAGAGAAATAACAAAAAACTTTTTCAAAAAATCAGTAACTTACTAGAAGCACTCAGTTAAGTTGGCGCTCAGTAGCTATCAGGATATAAAGAGTGGAATGCACTAAATTGGGGCATGCGTTCAGCAAGAGGGCAAGCATGGCTCCTAAAGCATGCAATAAGTGAAGAGCAAAGGGATAGAAATAACATGACAAACGTAAGTCATTTTTATGTCATTACATTCAGACTAATACTAACAAATAAGTCAGGTGACATATTAACCACAGATATCAGTGCAACACTTTGTATCAATTGTGTTTTATAACTTGAATAGCCTATCTCTCCTCTGTCAACATCTCGTCTCGCTACAGCATAGAAACATAATAACAACATTAAATTCATGGAACCTGATATGCCCTAGCATATACGCCAAAGGCTCAAACCCATGGAATGCTAAAGCAAAAACACCCCAATGATGATTGAGAATAAGGATATGAAATGAAGAAGTTATCAGGATTACTATTTGTCGGCTGCATAGCCTTGACGGGTTGTGAAGGAAGTACAGATGGTGATTTAACGCCGACGCCACCGACACCCGATCCCACGCCGCCAGCCTTAGCTGCGGATGTGTGTTATTTAATGAAAACCACGAAAGGCGATATCACACTTGCCATTGACTTAACTAACATGCCAATCACAGGTAAAAACTTTAAGCAGTATATTGATAAGTCTTTCTATAACGGCACCTTATTCCATAGAACCGTTAATAACTTTATGATCCAAGGCGGCGGTTTTACCACTGGGCTCAAAAGCAAACCAGGCGATGCCCCCATCAAGAATGAAGCCGCTGTCGGTATTAGCAACAAACGTGGCACTATCTCCATGGCTCGCACGGATGATCCTAACTCTGCAACATCACAGTTCTTTATCAATGTGTTAGATAATCCACATTTGGATGCGTCTGTGAGTAATTATGGTTATGCCGTGTTTGGCAAAGTGGTCGACGGCATGGATGTGGCGGATCAAATCAGCATAGTACCGACAAAAAACAGCGGTGGTTTTGCTAATACGCCAGTGCAAGAAATCCTGATTAACTCTGTTGCTAAAACAAGCTGCCCTGCTGCTTAAGCATCTAAAAGACGCACAGCTAAACGACATCTAACTAAAAGCAAAAAAGCACTGAAGATTCAGTGCTTTTTCATTTTAAAATCTAATCGATTTTAACGTCTAATCAATTTAAAGCATGAGCTAAACGATTACTCATCCCCTTGGATCTTCCCCACCAAGAGCATAGGCGCCGCATCAATTTTATCGGCGTCCATCATAGTCGCTATACGCTCAACGGCTGAGAGCAATTGACTCTGCTCCCATTCTTCAAGATTCTGATAACGCTTAATAAAATGATCCTGTAGCGGTTTAGGTGAGTCCTGTAACAGCGCTCGGCCCGCATCGCTAAGGTATAAATGCACCTTACGTTTGTCAGTCTCACTGCGCAGACGGATCACTAAACCACGGCCCTCGAGTCGATCGATAATGGTCGTCACAGTTGCAGGGCTCAGCGTAATTTCTTCCGCCACGGTTTTAGCCAATGGCGCATCCAATTGGGCGATTTTCTGCATCACCATCAATTGCGGCCCAGTTAAACCTGAGTGTTTGTTCAGCTGGCGAGAATGAATGTCGATAGCGCGTATCACTCGGCGCAGCGAAATAAGCAGTTGTTCGTACTTTTCCATCGTTCTTTTCATTCTCCCCATTCTAAGCAACGAGTGCACCTTACCAGAAAGCGCGACTGAACTCACCCACGGGAGGCACTTTTATGGTAAAAGTCCCTTAGATTACAACATGAATTGACGCGATACCGACAACACTAGACGCTCGTCACTGGTATCTAAGTTCATGCTAGTATCTTCGGCGGCAAGACTGAAATCAAAGCCACTCCAACTGGTCAGATAGGCGATACGGAAATGATTAAAGGATTTGCCACCATCCCATGACCATTTATCCTCATCAAGTGATGTCGAGCGATCGACACTAAAGCGAATATCATGCCCTTCGGCAACGCTAATCGTATGGCCAAGCAACATAGTGTAATGCTCACCACCCAAACCAAAGTAATCCCATGTATAGGTCAACTTAGCCTCAGAGTGACCCAGTGAACTATCATATCCTAACTTGCTATACAGCTCAGGATAGTTGTACTCATCGGAAAACGACTCGCCGTGGTAAGTGTAATAAGCCAGTCCGACATCGAAACTCAGTTGCTCATTGAGCTGATAAAACTTACCCGCATAGGCATCGAGTTCCAACCAAGTGCTGTCGTTTCCCCCAAAGTCGACGTTCGAGGTAAAGCCACCCACGTACCATCCCGAATCAAAACCGTAATCCAAATTGCCTT
The DNA here is from genome assembly GCF_043359565.1 of Shewanella sp. S23-S33. NCBI lineage: Bacteria > Pseudomonadati > Pseudomonadota > Gammaproteobacteria > Alteromonadales > Shewanellaceae > Shewanella > Shewanella sp. S23-S33. The sequence goes on from NZ_JBHFFD010000014.1 coordinate 264,181, forward strand.
GCAGCGCTGGGCCGTTGTCCGTTTGGCTGACACCGTTAAAAGTGTAATCCGACGTCGCCGTCACAGTGGCCGATAATCCGGCATTGGCCGCTGTTGACACTAATAACAATCCGCCGGCGACAAGATAAAAACATTTTGATTTCATTATTAATTTTTCCATTAGTTAGCTAGCTCAATTTTAGTAAAGTCGATTTTGTTCTCTTTTGGCGAGCGCTCAATGGCACGAACAGTTTGCAATTGCGTCATCATGATGTAACCAAAACAGCTAAAGATCAGGCCCAGTGCGATTGCACCAACCCATTGAATTTGAAGAAAGTCTAATTGAAACAGTAATGTCAGACTGCAGAGCAAGACTAAGTTAAAACTGACATATTTAAACTTGCCTAACCGCTCAATGGTCAAATTAAGATTGTCGGTATAGAGGCGCACCAGTGAGTCGAGTGAATTGATTACAAAGGTAATTCCCACGATCACCATCGCCAGATTATAGAAGCCCGAGGTATCTAACCCATTGGCACTGTAGTAATAAAGTACAGTGAACCAAATAGCGATGGGGATAGACGGAAACACCATCATGGCCAACAGCACTTGATAGGTTTTCATGCCGCCGACAAAGCGCGAGGTAAATTGACCGATCATAATGCTCCACGCAAACCACCAGAACAGATAAAACTCATGGTAGTCATTGATGGGTAACACAAAATGTTGAATATTGCCGAAGTAGTCACCTAACATGGCAAAGGTCGTAAAGAACTCGCCCACACTCGAGTCAGCCGATAAAAATGCACTGGCCCACATCATGGCAATCAAGCCTAAAAATAACCAAGTGCTCGCCAGACTCAAGATACGCACATAACGTATGCTAGTGCTGGAATACACAGCCGCGGCGATCACCATAAATACGATGAGATAAAAGCTACTGACTATGGTTTCGCCATCGCCTAATTCGGGTAAATACCAAGGCAAATTGCTTAATAACAAATAGGCGGTAAAGGCACAGGTGCCAATAATCACCACATTATTGATGAACTTGACCCAAGGAATATCGAAGAATCTCACCCTAGGCTCAATGACACAAAAATAAAAACAGGTTAAAAAGTAGAAGCTCCAAATCAAGAAGGCCCAGAAGCCAAACTCAATCGCCAGCGGATTACTAAAGCCGTATTCAGGACTCGCCGCCACATTGACGTAACCCGCAAACTCGGTGAGCGGAAACATGATCAAGCCGACATCAAGTCCTGAGGTAAACAGAATCGCGATAAAGGTAAAAGTACGCACAGGCGTCACGCCGATACAGCGAATATTGCCCCAGCGATAAATCACAAACGCAATCGCGGCAAAAGTGAACAGTATCCCTGCGGATAATAACCAAGTCATAATGAGCACTCAGTCCCAGTCGATACTGGGTATAAGTCGGCATCTGGATATAAACCCATAAAATGTAACTCCATGTTTTTATTTAATAATAAAAACTGATCCATTTTTAAAGGCAACGTTCTGCCCTCAAGCCTTAAATATCGCTACTTAAAAACACTCCGCGATAGTTAAACCCTGATAGATGATCAGTCGTGAAAGCGGTCATTTGCACACTCACTGCGGGCTGACCGACCCTTTAGATAAAATGAATAATGACCCTTTTGAGTCATCAATTAATGAGTCACTTCAAAATTGAAGCCGCCAGTCCGTCGATTCGACGGACTGAGCAGGCGTGTTGTTAACTTATGGCTTTAACTTGTCGCAGTACTTCTTTGTGTGGTTTGCCAAGCGTCGGCAACCACAACGGCGGAATCTGCTGGCACTAACATCTCAGCCTCTAAAATCAGATCCGCGGCGCGCTCGGCCAACATGATGGTCGGCGCGTTCAAATTGCCGTTCGGGATAGTCGGGAAAATAGAAGAATCCACCACCCGTAAATTCTGCAATCCGTGCACGCGGGTTTCGGGATCCACCACCGCCATCGCATCTGTGCCCATCTTGCACGAACAAGAAGGATGATATGCACTCTCAACCGATTGACGCACAAAGGCATCGATTTGCGCATCGGTTTGCACTTGTGTGCCGGGTTGAATTTCCTCACCGCGATACTCATCGAATGGCGCTTGATTGATGATCTCACGGGTTAAGCGCACGCAGGCCCTAAAGCCTTCAATATCATCGGGATGCTGTAAATAATTGAACTGGATCTTAGGTGGCGCTTTAGGATCTGCCGACACTAAGGTCACGGCACCACGACTCTTAGGCTTGTTATGGCCCACATGTACCTGAAACCCATGACCCGCAAAGGCTTCTTTGCCATCGTAACGCATGGCCGCAGGTAAAAAGTGGTACTGTAAATCCGGCCACTCCAGACCCGCTTTTGAGCGAATAAAACCACAGGATTCAAAGTGATTTGTGGCCCCTAGGCCAGACTTATCTAAGATCCAACGGGCACCGATTAAGAACTTGCTGAAAGGATCTAACTTGCCATTGAGTGAAATCGGTTTAAGGCATTTGAATTGGAAATAAAACTCTAAATGATCCTGTAAATTCTGACCAACACCGGGCAACTCATGTTGTAACTCGACCCCTGCATCGGCCAATACTTGGGGATCGCCAATGCCTGATAATTGCAGTAAATGCGGCGAACCTATTGAGCCAGCAGCTAAAATCACGTCTTTGTTACAACGAATATCTTCAACTTTACCTTTGTGTTCAATGCGAACGCCAACAGCCGTTTGTCCTTCCAATAACACTTTATGCACTAAAGCGTGGGTCACAACCGTGAGGTTACGTCTAGCCATCGCTGGGCGTAAATAGGCATTGGCGGTTGACCAGCGTACGCCTTTTTTGACCGTCATATGCATAGGGCCAAAACCTTCTTGCTGCGCGGCATTATAATCGGCGGTCGATAAATACCCCGCCGCAATGCCCGCATCCACAAAGGCTTGGTATAAGGGATTTTGCATCTGGTTGCCGTTATTCACGCCTAACGGTCCAGACTCGCCGCGATACTCATCACCACCAAAGGCCCAGGTTTCCGCCTTCTTAAAGTACGGTAAGCAGTGGCTATAATCCCAATCGGTCGCCCCTTGCGCCTGCCACTCATCAAAGTCCCTAGCATGACCACGAACGTATACCATGCCATTGATCGACGATGAACCGCCAAGCACCTTGCCCCGAGGACAATGCATCTTGCGATTATCTAAATACGGCTCAGGCTGCGTCTCAAACTGCCAAGCATATTTAGGGCTGTTCATCGGAATTGATAACGCCGTCGGCATTTGAATAAAGATACTCTTATCACTGCCTCCGGTTTCTAATAACAGCACTTCGTTTTTAGGATCCTTTGACAAGCGATTGGCGAGCACACAACCCGCTGAGCCTGCGCCAACTATGATGTAGTTATAATATTTTTGCTCTAATGACTGAGTCAAAATGCCTCCTTAAAATGGGCTTTCTAAGGGCTGTAGACCCACATAAACGGCTTTAACTTGGGTGTAATGCTTGAGTGTCTCGCTACCGTTTTCACGGCCAATGCCCGACAACTTATAGCCACCCACAGGCATTTCGGCTGGCGAGGCGCCATAAGCATTGATCCAGCAAATACCCGCCTGTAACTGATGAATGACCCTATGAGCACGGCTGATATCTTGGGTAAACACCCCAGCGGCTAAGCCCATGGCGGTATTGTTTGCCCGAGCAATCACTTCGGCTTCATCTTTAAAGGTAAGCACGGACATTACAGGGCCAAAGATTTCCTCTTTACAGATGCGCATCTCGTCGGTGCAATAGGTGAAAATCGTCGGGGCAACAAAGTAACCATTGGGAGCATTTTCAGGTGTTAATGCTGTGCCACCGGTGAGCAGAGTTGCGCCATCGTCGATACCTTGCTGAATATAATCGAGCACTTTTTGCTGGTGAGCTTTGGAGATCAAGGCGCCAAAGTTAGTCTCTGGCGCCATAGGATCGCCCACCACAATGTTGGCTTGGGTACGGGCGAGCAGTTTTTCGATAAAGCGTGAATAAACCGACTCATGAACAAACACTCGCGTCCCATTGGTACAGACTTCACCTTGGGTATAGAAGTTACCGAGCATGGCACCTGAAACGGCATTGTCGATATCAGCATCGTCAAACACGATAAGCGGTGATTTACCGCCGAGTTCCATAGTGACGTCTTTTAATGAACTTGCTGCTGCGGCCATGACTTTTTTGCCAGTACCGACTTCACCAGTGAAAGACACTTTGGCAATATCCGGATGTCCCGTTAACCAAGCGCCAACCTTGCCATCGCCCATCACGACGTTAAATACGCCATCGGGCAAACCCGCTTCACTTAAGAGTTGCGCTAATTTCAGTGCGCCAAGCGGCGTTTCTTCCGAAGGTTTAAAAATCATCACATTGCCGCTGGCTAATGCAGGAGCGGCCTTCCAACAGGCGATTTGTAATGGATAATTCCAGGCGCCAATGCCAGCACAAATACCTAAGGGCTCACGGCGGGTGTAATAAAAATCTCCACCGACTTGCTGCTGAGCGCCTTCAAGCCCAGGGGCAATATGGGCGAAAAACTCGATAGCATCTGCGCCTGTGACCACATCAACCACTGAGGCTTCTTGCCAAGGTTTACCTGTGTCGCACACTTCGATTGCCGCAAGTTCATCATTACGAGAGCGCAATAGCGCAACCGCGTTTAACAGAATACGACTGCGTTCGGTGGCACTCATGGCAGACCAAATCGCAAAGCCTTTTTTGGCGCTCTCGATGGCCGCTTGCTGAATTTTTTCATCGGCCACTTGCACTCGGTACGCCAATTGCCCAGTGGCAGGATTGACGACGTCGAAGGTTTCGCCGCTATCGTTAGCGAGCAACTGACCCGCAATAAAGTTGTACTGTACTTCTACTGACATGTTTTGACTCCATGCTGCTTTATCACATTGTGGATAAAGGTTTTGCATAATTTTTCGGCCTGAACAAAATCCTGCTCAGGGGTTTCACTTAAAGCGCTGCGTAACCAAAATCCATCGATCATCGCCGCCGTTTGCTCAGCAGCCATCAGGGCAAACTCTTTAGGCAACACGTGCCGAAAGGAAAAATATAAGTTGCTGTATAAGCGGCGACTATTGATATTCTGCAAACGGGCTAACTGGGGATCGTGGACGGCCTGTGCCCAAAAACTCAGCCAAGTGTGAGTGACATTTCGCGAGCGTTGTAACTCGGTAAAATTCGCTTCAACTATCATCATTAAGCGCTCTGTTGGCGCCAACACTTGTCCTTGGATTCGATTGAGCAACGCTTGCTTTAACTGCTCAAGCAAGTGGCGCAGCGTCGCTTGGATTAAGCCCTGCTTACCACTGAAATAATGACTGATGATCCCCGACGACATCCCCGCCAACTGACTAATGCTGTTGATGGTCGTGTGCTGCAATCCATGCAAGGCAACCGATGCTAATGTCGCATCGATAAGCTGCTGTCTGCGTATCAATTTCATTGCGGCTTTAGGCATAAATACTCAAGGAATAACCACTCTCTCAATACTCTGAACGACGTTAATTGAACGTTCAATTAACAATCATGATAATGATTAGTGATGTAACTATCAACCTAAAATGCCACAGTGACAAAGCTCACAAGTTAGTTATGTAAAAAAGAATTAATCTGTAAAAACAAGATAAAACTATAGATTCCTTTGACTTACGGCCCTACCACAACCACAGCAGTACGCATAAATCAATATTAGATATCAAACTAATTAATTGGAGTTAATGCTACAAATGAGAGTATTCATGAGGTTTAACCTCTGTTAGATTTAACAATTGAGCCGTCAAACTCTGGATAAAAAGTGGGATAAAAAGTAAACGAAAAATGCACAGAAATGATGCATCACAAGGGGCGCTAACAACGCTAAAAAACCATATCGTACGCCAACACTAATACCCGTCATAAAAGTCCGAAATTTAGTTACCCAGTTCCAACTTTAGTGGGAAATTACCCTCAGATAAGCGCCGAACTCGATCAAGCTCACACTTTCACTACCTCCAAATTGGTAGCTTGATCACCAGAAAAGAACACAACTTAATCTTTACAAGCAAATAGGTGGATTTTATGGCTGCTAAATTTTTTATTCCTTCTGTCAACGTATTAGGCCAGGGCGCAGTGGATGATGCTATCGGTGACATCAAAACCTTAGGCTTTAAACACGCACTCATAGTGACAGATAAACCCTTAGTCAAGATTGGCTTAGTCGGTGAAGTGGCCGAAAAACTCGGTCAAAATGGCATTACCTCCACCATCTATGATGGCGTACAACCTAACCCAACAGTGACCAACGTCGAAGCGGGTTTAGCCCTGTTAAAAGCCAACAAGTGTGACTTTGTGATTTCACTCGGCGGTGGATCACCCCATGATTGCGCCAAGGGTATCGCCCTTGTTGCCACCAATGGCGGCAGCATTAAAGACTATGAAGGGTTAGATCAATCCGCAAAACCACAGTTGCCGTTAGTGGCCATTAATACGACGGCAGGTACTGCCAGTGAAATGACGCGCTTCTGTATCATTACCGACGAAGCCCGCCACATTAAAATGGCGATTGTCGATAAACACACCACGCCTTTGCTGTCGGTCAACGACCCTGAGCTCATGCTGAAAAAGCCTGCGAGCCTCACGGCCGCAACCGGTATGGATGCACTGACTCACGCGGTTGAAGCCTATGTGTCTATTGCAGCTAACCCGATCACCGACGCCTGTGCGATCAAGGCCATAGAATTGATTCAAGCTAACTTAGTCAACGCAGTTGAAAACGGTCAAGACATCAACGCCCGTGAACAAATGGCCTACGCCCAGTTCTTAGCAGGTATGGCGTTTAACAATGCCAGCTTAGGTTATGTGCATGCGATGGCGCACCAATTAGGCGGTTTCTACGATCTGCCCCACGGCGTGTGTAACGCTCTGCTGCTGCCACATGTGCAGGAATACAACGCCCAGGTCGTCCCTGCTCGCTTAAAAGACATTGCCAAGGCTATGGGTGTCGATGTGTCTGCGATGACAGATGAGCAAGGTGCTAGTGCGGCGATAGCGGCAATCAAAAAACTGTCTGTTGCGGTTAAGATCCCAGAAAACCTGACCTTGTTAGGCGTGAAAGCGGAAGATATTCCAACACTTGCGGATAACGCGTTAAAAGATGCCTGTGGATTCACCAATCCAAAACAAGCGACCCATGCGGAGATCTGTCAGATCTTCACTAATGCGCTGTAATTGTGCGCAGTAATCGCCATACCTTACCAATCGCAAGTTATCGCACTGTAATCGTGCGCTAACTTGCTGGATAACGACTTATTGTCCTGCTAGTGCGTAAACACGACTTCATCCTCCAATGAATTCGTTTTAGGCTCCAATAGTGCACAGATTATTGCTGCACTATTGGGGCCTTTTTTACACCTGTATCAACAAGATGGTGAGGTAAGTTACTATCTTAAAAATTGAGTAACAAAAACCAACATAAAACTCAGTGTCTATGCACCTTTGAACTGACAAAACACTCACAAATCTGCATATTCAAGAAGAAAGGATCTGAACCTAAAATATTCATAGCAAAATGATATAAAAAACGTGATCTCTGTGGGTTACAGACTGTTACAGATCCGATAAGATGGCACCAGTTCGCTTTTTCCCTGCAAAAGATGAAGCCAGCTGAGAGGCCCGTTCTAACGAATGGGCCTCTGTCCATGCTGCCAGTTACCCGTATAGCTCCCATCAAAGTTTAATTAACCTATTTACTCCGCTGTTAACTCTTTTTATCAATAAGACTTACTGACGACCAAGTTGTTGCTTTATTAATCAGTAATTCAGCAAAAGCGAAACTTCACCCAAAACTGAGATCTAGCACAAAGTTATTGGCATAAAACTCATGCTAAATAGAGACATGACAGATTAAGTAAATGGTTAATTTTCATGCAGTAACTATCCTTCTCCGTCAAAAAACATCAAGGCTATATAGACTTAATTAATGATTGACCGAATTCAAAAACGATGCCTATGATGGCAACAATATCCTCGAACAGGTAGGTACGCTATGACTGCAATCACCCATGTATATAACTACACAGTTAGATGTCCACATTACAAAGATCCTGAACATCCCGTTACTTGGCTAAATCATATTGAAATGAACCAGTCCTGTGAGATCGCGTTAAATCGCATCACTAAATGGCACGAGCTTTCTGGGGAAAAAACCTTCGAAACTAATAAGTTTGTGGTTCGTAAAGCCGAAAATGAAGATGCTTACTTCTCAATGCAGAGTGACAGACTCAAAAATGACGGCCATGCCTTAGTCACCTTTAAAATCTTTTTAGACGATTGCTGTGACGATGCGGCGCCAGAAGAAATCATGCAGCACCTGATTGAAGACTATCAACAACGCTTAGCCAAACTCGAATAATCTTTGCAGTATTATTTAGCGACCTTAGACGCCAGTGCGCAAAACGCCACTGGCGTTTTTATTTGTCGAGTTCGATAACTCAACCCACGACGTCATTTAATGCTCTTAGTTTCGCTCACTCGGTTGACACTCGCCCAGAAACATTGCAACAGCGACTCGGCAGATAATATCGCCATAGCGTGATTCAGCTCAAGATCTGTTATATTGTCCCGAATGTCATTTAGCACAGTAAAAATGGCAAGGCCCAGTAAATTGAGTTACGAACTTAAATTGAGGATTAGCATCACAATGAATAAAGCGACGCTCATTATTATTCCTTTATTACTCGCTACATCCGCCTGTGCGGATTTAAAGGACGCAGGCCGTGCCATCGGCACAACGACTAAAGAAGTCACCACTGAGATAGGCCACGCGACTCGAGACACGACAAAAGCCATAGGTCATGCTTCACGGGATGCGGTCAAATCGGTAAAAGAAGATTTAACCAAAGACTAATGACAGTGACGCCTAGGCGTCACTGCACATTTTAAGCATCTTATACATTTAAGCATCACGCATTTTAAGCGCCACGCCCCCTTAAGCCGCATTCGCCCGAATACCATGGGGCACAGGCAATCCTTGGGCATTCACATGCACAAACACCATCTTATCTATACTCACCACTGGCGCCTGCGTCATTTTATTGCGTACTTGACAGCTCACGGTAATAGAACTGTGGCCGAGACTCACTAGCTCCAGACCAAACTCAATCACATCCCCTTGATGCGCTGGCGTCATAAAGTTGATTTCAGAAATCAGCTTAGTCACATGGCTCGTGCTCTTCATCTGACAGGCAGCAAAAATGGCGGCCTCCTCATCTATCCAACTGAGCAACTGACCGCCAAACAGGGTATTTGCTGGATTTAAATGTTCAGGTTTAACTAAACGGCGACTGTAATATTTCATGGCGGTGACCTCAATGTGAATGCCAATAATCAGCTTTAATGCACTGTAACTTCCCGTAATATTCAGAGCATTATTCAGGCCACATTTGATAGCTATTAAATAACAATGAGATAGCAATAAGTTACTGTAAAATAATCCGATTATTGCACCAAGTCGTATCAGAGTTGCACCATATTAATCAGCGCAATAGTGAACCAATAAGCAAAAAAATAGCGACTCATAGAGTCGCCAAGCTAAGGCAAGCAAAAACTTACAGGGTAGGAAGTTAAGTCACAAGGTTTGACTTAAAAACCCGCGCAGCACATGTAGGCGAACTGCACGGGGACAACAGCTGCAAAGCAGCTAAACACAGGTTTACAGGTAACACTCTTTCATACTCAACTCGAGATTTAAGCTGCAAGCTCGGTAACTCATCACAGTCCGCTCTTGCCCTCTATTTCGAGTTTTTAACCACGCCTCACCAGATACATCAGCATAAGGCGTGCTGAGGAGTGATCCACAATCACAATGGACCATCCTAAGCGCTGCTTACTGCTTAAAACTGCTCTTCTTCGGTAGAACCTGTCAGTGCGGTCACTGATGAATGGCCACCTTGAATAACCGTAGTCACTTGGTCGAAATAACCTGTGCCCACTTCCTGTTGATGCGCGACGAAGGTGTAACCTTTCTTCGCTGCAGCAAACTCAACTTCTTGAACTTTCTCGACATAATGCTTCATACCTTCGCCGCGCGCATAGTCGTAAGCGAGGTCGAACATGTTGTACCACATGTTGTGGATGCCGGCTAAAGTGATGAACTGGTACTTGTAGCCCATGTCTGACAATGCTTGTTGGAAGCGCGCGATAGTGGCGTCGTCCAGATTTTTCTTCCAGTTGAACGAAGGCGAACAGTTATAAGCAAGCAGTTGATCTGGGTACTGAGCATGAATCGCTTCAGCAAAAACACGCGCTTCTTCAAGATCCGGTTTAGCGGTTTCACACCAAATCAAATCCGCATAAGGGGCGTAAGCTAGACCGCGAGAAATCGCTTGGTCAAGACCTGCTTTCACACGGTAGAAACCTTCATTGGTGCGCTCGCCAGTCACGAAATCACGATCGTATGGGTCGCAATCTGAAGTTAACAAATCGGCCGCGTTAGCATCGGTACGGGCAATAACCAGTGTATCGACACCGCTCACATCCGCCGCTAAACGTGCAGCAACCAACTTTTGTACCGCTTCTTGGGTTGGCACTAATACTTTGCCGCCCATGTGACCACATTTCTTCACTGAAGCTAACTGATCTTCAAAGTGAACACCGGCAGCGCCTGCATCGATCATCGACTTCATCAGTTCGAAGGCATTTAATACGCCGCCAAAGCCCGCTTCTGCGTCAGCAATAATTGGCAGAAAGTAATCAACAAATTTTTCATCTTCTGGATTAACGCCATTGCCCCACTGAATTTGGTCGGCGCGACGGAATGAGTTATTGATGCGTGACACCACAGCTGGCACTGAGTTAGCTGGGTATAAAGATTGATCTGGGTACATAGTGCCGGCTAAGTTAGCATCGGCTGCCACTTGCCAACCTGAAAGGTAAATCGCTTCAATACCCGCTTTCGCCTGTTGTACCGCTTGACCACCCGTTAACGCACCCAATGAATTCACATAGCCTTTTTTAGCGCCACCGTTAACCAATTCCCATAGCTTAGCAGCACCGCGCTTAGCGATAGTATTCTCAGGCACGATTGAACCACGAAGTGCAACCACTTCTTCTGCGGTATAAGGACGACGCACGTGTTTCCAACGTGGGTTTTCAGCCCAATCTCGCTTGATTGCATCAATCTGTTCTTGACGTGAAGTCTGAGTCGTTGCCTTAGTCATATTGTCGCTCCTTTATCTTTGATGTTGTAGCTATCATGAAACTGCCCCCCAGTTTCACTCTGCTAAATTGTTTGGTTGACGGTAGCCCCGCCACAGCTAAATCTGGTTTACCTAAAACGGTTCAAGCAAATGAGTTCATTCTAAGCTGTCAGCATTTCGTAACCGGGTAAGGTTAAGAAATCGACCAGCTCGTCGGAGGTGGTAATGTCTTCAAGCAATACCGCCGCTTGGGTGAATTTGCCATGGGTGAATCTGTCGCTACCCACTTCTTTTTTCACGTTCGACAGCTCTTCAACCAACATGTCTTTAAAGAGTTGTTTGGTCACTAGCTTGCCGTTTGACAGCGACTTACCATGTTGGATCCATTGCCAAATTGATGCTCTAGAGATCTCTGCCGTAGCCGCATCTTCCATTAAGCCGTAAATGGGCACACAACCATTGCCGCTGATCCACGCCTCTAAATACTGCAGGGCGATACGAATGTTCAGACGCATCCCTTGTTCAGTGCGCTCACCGTCGCAGGTTTTAAGTAACTCGCTAGCCAGGATTGGCGCGTCTACATCACGGGTAATATGCAATTGATTACAGTGATCTTGGCCTATGTATTCGTTGAAAATACCCATAGCGGTGTCGGCAAGGCCAGGGTGCGCTACCCAAGTGCCATCGTGGCCGTTACGCGCCTCAAGCTCTTTATCTCGACGAACTCGCTGCAATACGGCTTCGTTCTGAGCAGGATCTTTAGCAGGAATAAAGGCTGCCATGCCGCCCATCGCTAATGCCCCGCGTTTGTGGCAGGTCTTAATCAAGAGTCTTGAATAAGCGCTTAAGAAAGGCGTATCCATAGTGACGGCTTGGCGATCCGGTAAGACTCGGTCGCTATGACGTTTTAATGTTTTGATATAGCTGAAGATGTAATCCCAACGACCACAGTTCAGTGCGACGATATTGGAACGCAGCTCATAGAGAATTTCGTCCATTTCGAACACGGCAGGCAAAGTCTCAATCAAGCAAGTACATTTAATCGTGCCCGCTTGCAGACAAAACCTTTCCTCAACAAAAGCAAATACTTTTGCCCACCAGCGCGCTTCAACATGACTTTCTAACTTAGGAATATAGAAGTATGGACCACTGCCCTTGGCCAAAAGTTGGCGATAGTTGTGGTAGAAATACAGTGCGAAATCAAACAGTGAGCCTGGAATCGCTTTGCCGTTAAACTGCACGTGTTTTTCTTTAAGGTGCAGACCACGAACGCGGCAAATAAGCACTGCAGGATTTGGTCCTAATTTGTAGTGCTTACCTGTGTCCGGTGCTGTGTACTCAATATCACCACGCACGGCATCACGTAGATTGATTTGACCTTCGACGACTTTTTCCCAGCTTGGTGCTAAAGAATCTTCAAAATCGGCCATAAACACTTTGGCATTGGCGTTGAGTGCGTTAATCACCATCTTACGTTCAACGGGACCTGTGATTTCTACGCGGCGATCGAGTAAGTCATCGGGAATACCACGAATCTGCCATGCACCATCACGAATAGCGCGGGTTTCAGGCAGAAAGTCTGGTAATGATCCTTTATCGATACGCGCTTGCTTATCTTTACGTTTAGCGAGTAAGGCGGGTACTTCGTCGGCAAATTCACGACAAAGGGATTCGAGTAAGGCGACAGCCCCTTCGGTAAATATGACTTCTTGGCCTGGAATGTCACGACCCACAATATTAAGCGTGGCGTTTGCTGTAGCTTTACCCAGTGTCGAATTCAATTGCTGTTCACTCAAAGTGTGTTCCGTCATCTTGATGCCCTCCCAAGAGGCTCCACTATCACAGGCTTAGCGCTGACATATAAAGCAGTAGCATCCCCAATCACCGCTGCTTATAAACTCACCAAAAAACCATCAAATGTTTGTTTCGAACTAAAACTTACCGACAAACGTTTGTATTTGCAACAGTCCAAGATTGACAAAAACATGCATTAACCTAAGTAGAAACCATGCTAACATTGGTCTGACCAAACAAAAAAATAAACAACAAGCAACTGATAAATATGCAATTAAACATTTTAATCACATATGACAATTGCAGTTAAATGAAACTTGTCAGACAACTTTACCAATCAATACGCAAAGTAATTAATTACGTAATTAAATAACTAATAGTAAATTAATTATTACACCATTTTTACTCTATTAGACCTAAGTAGAAAATGCTCAATGTTTTGAACTAACCTAGAGGTAAGTCAGATAAATTCATATAAATCATAATGATAAAGACTGTTGCTATTGCCACAAATTAAAACGACCGTTTCATTTTGACGTTTACGTAAACGAAATAAGTGTCGTGTGCGATTCAAACTAAGTACCAGGTTGCGTTTCCCGATCAACAAGGTGGGATGTGATGGTTAACTCAAAAAATAAATCACTTTTTTATAAAAAAATGAAACAAATTTGACATTACAGCGGGATGGAGCTTAGACGCGACTTTTTATGAAGCTTTTCTCCTGCGAGAACCCATACCTTACTTCCTCAAATACATGCCTTTTCGTAACACTTATTCGCAGCACTGCACATTTCAACCACGACATCTGAAACATTTGTCGCCAACTTAAATGCAAATCATTACTATTCGCGACCTATTTATTTGGGGGAACCATTAATGAAACCATTTCGTTTGTCACTAACTGCACTCGCCTGCCTTTCCGTTTTATCGCAAACTGCATACGCCGAAGCTAACTCGGTATCAGCAAATACTGAAGCCAACGTTGAGCGCATCACGGTTTATGGCAGACAAAACTCAGTGGTGAAAAATTCAGGGCTAGCGACTAAATCCGACATGTCTCTCATGGAAACACCAGCTGCAGTTGTAATTGTTGACCAAGAACTGATCGAAACCCAAGGTACAGATAATCTGCAAGACTTGATCCGTAACATCAGTGGTGTGACTCAAGCGGGTAATAACTATGGCATTGGTGACAACATAGTCATCCGTGGTTTAGGCGCAAATTACACCTATGACGGTATGTATGGCGGTGCTGGCCTTGGTAACACTTTCAACCCCACGCGCTCTTTAACCAACGTTGAATCCGTAGAAGTATTAAAAGGCCCAGCGACTGGACTCTATGGCATGGGGAGTGCTGGCGGCGTCATCAATTTAATTGAGAAAAAACCGCAATTCGAGTCAAAAAACAAATTTACCGCTGAAGTTGGACAATGGGATACCTACTCTCTTGCTCTGGATAGCACGGGCGGTCTGAGCGATGATGTCGCCTACCGTTTAGTGGCAAAATCCGGCCGCAGTGATGGCTATCGCGATATAGGTACAGACAGAGACGAAATCTATGGCGCCTTGAAATGGGTATTAAGTGATAGCCAAGATTTAATGCTTTCAGGTGCTTACATCAAAGATGCTATTGCCGTTGACTCTATTGGCCACCCGATTCGAATTTACAATGCCGATTCAGTCGGCGGTAAGAGCGCGGGAGAGGTCACTTGGCAGGATTTAATCAACGATCCAAGTGGTAAGGGTCTACAACTGACCGATGCACAGCGTCAGCAGTTAGCGGCCTCGTTGTCGGGCGCTGATGGCTTAAGGCCCTATTCGTTTGGTGATGCAGGGCTGATTTCACCCATGGCGAAGGACAATGAAGGCGAAGAGTTAAGATTTAAACTAACCCACAATATTTACTTCAACGATAGTCTGTTTCTTAATCAGCAATTACAGTATCGCGACTACACTTCAGGCTTCGCCCGCCAAACAGGTGCTTATAACTACGTCTACTGGAAACAAGGCAAAAACCCGATCAACGCTGATCCCCGCGCGCCTTTAGTTGAAAACGGCGTACTTTATCCTTTTGCTGCAAGACGTCAGGAATACCGTAAAGTGGATGCCGACGAGACTTCGTGGCAGTACTTTGCCGATTTACGTTATGACTTCCAAATTGGCAATATAGACAATGAATTATTGGTCAATGCCAACTATGAAGACCGTAATATTCGCTTCCAGCAATATTCTATCTACGATGCGGATCAAATCTTTAAAAACAAAGATGGCAAAATCATTTACCAAGGATCTCTGCCTTATATATACGACATCCGCAATCCTAATTGGGGCACAGGTAAATTCGAGGACTATGACCCACTCAAAACCGCTAACTATGACAAAAAAGTCAGCGCTTGGGGCGTAGGCTTACAACATGTCAGTTATCTGCCATACGGCTTTACCACACGTATTGGTGTTGCCTTTAATGAGATTAAACAAGCCTATGAGCACTTTGGTGTTGATCCACGCTATAGCACTAGCCAATCCCAAGCGACACCAGAAGCCGATACCACAGATAACGGTATGACCTATAACCTAGGGTTAACCTACATGCCGATTGAGGATTTATCATTTTTCATCAACCATTCTAAAGGGCGCACCGCTTACAGTGTACTTGATGCAGTAAAAGATAATGCTACCGACCGAGATGATTCAGAATCGATTAGTAATGATTTAGGCATGCGCTTTAAAGCATTTGAGGATCAATTACTTGGCTCACTGGTATTCTTTAAAAGCTCGCGTACTAATGTCGCCTATAACAACCCTGATTATACCAATGGCATATTAACCCCTAATATTCCCGTGTATTTTTACGATGGCAGCGAAGATACTCAGGGGGTCGAACTCGATCTCAATGCCCACCTGAATGATCAATGGCGCGTTAACCTTAATGGCATGTACCAAGATGCAAGGGATAAGCAAAACCCGAATGACGTCGCAAATTACGACAGCCGTCAAAAAGGTGTGCCTTATGTCACTGCCAGTGCTTGGGTTACCTATGGCGCGGATTGGTTTAGATTATCAAGCCCAATCGAGCTGAGCCTTGGTGCAAAATTTGTCGATGATCGCAGTACGCACTCAAGCTCATTTGGTATTCCAAACGGTTACGTGCCTAGCTATACCGTCGTTGACTCGGCGGTGAGCTACAACACGGATTCTTGGAAAATCCAGTTAAACATCAATAACCTTTTCAATAAAGACTATTACAGTAAAGCCATGTTCCTCGGTGGTATGCCGGGTGAAGAACGCAACGTCAAACTGCAATACAGCTATAGCTTTTAACACTTAAACATCAGCGTTAAATTTGATGTTGTAAACCAATAAAAAAGAGAGCATTTATGCTCTCTTTTTATATCCAAATCAGAGTGACAACATTAGCTCACATTCTCCCTATCGCCACGCATGAGGGATTCCAACTCTGCCTTACCCTTATTCGATAGATTGATTAACGTCGCTAAATCATTTTGATGAGCCGCACTCGCAATCACCAGTTTCTTATCATGTTCAGCAAAAATTTTTACCCGCTCGTTGGCTTGTACCTGCGATAAACCTAAACCTTGGAGAATCTTCTCACTGGCCGATAGCGCCGAACCAAAGGTCTCACGAAACACATCCGTCACCCCAAGGCTCATCAAACGATAAGCATGGTTACGGTCCCTCGCCCGCGCGACAATGTTGATATGGGGAAAATGCGTTTTCACTTGCAGAGCAATTTCAATGGAATCCTCAACACTGTCCACGGCAAGCAATAGTAGTCTAGACCGAGCAATCCCCGCCGACATCAACATGTCTAAGCGTCTGGCATCACCAAAATACACTTCACCACCGTATTTACGAATAACATCCACATGACTCGCATCCTTATCCAAGGCGACAAAAGGGATACCTGATGAGGCCAAAATACGCCCCGTGATCTGGCCTACTCGACCAAATCCTGCAATCACCACTTCAGATTCGGTGACATTAATCGTATCTGGCAGACGAGTATCCACCACTTTGGCTTTAGTTGCTCGGAACAAAGTAAACAATAGAGGTGTTACTGCCATAGACAAACCAATAGCAAGCACAAGGACTTGCGCAATTTTATCGCCGACAATACCAGATAGCTGCGCCTGAGATAACAGCACAAAGGCAAATTCGCCCCCTTCAGCAAGGATCAAACCTAGTGCAATACTAGGCCGCCATTTGTGGTGCCGAATACGACCCAACACCATAAGCACAAAGGTTTTAATCAGCAACATAGCCATTAAAATACCCAGAATAAGTAACGGATCAGATATCAATAATTTCAAATCCATACTCATACCGACAGCCATGAAAAACAGCCCAAGCAATAAGCCTTTAAAAGGTTCTATGTCAGTTTCGAGCTGGTGCCGATAACTTGAGTTAGCGAGCATAATACCCGCCAAAAATGCCCCCATGCCCGCAGAAAGTCCCAACCACTCCATTAACTCAGCGCTACCCATAACCAGCAATAATGCAAAAGCGGTGAGCACTTCACGCACCCCACTGCTTGCCACTAGTTTAAGGAATTTAGGCAGTAAATATTTCCCCACTAACACAAAACCAACGAGCGCAAGACACGTCCAGTACCAAGGCACCGCATGATGTTCAATCTGAGCAGAATTGGGCGCCAAATATGCTGTCAGCAGCAACATAGGTATAACCGCAAGATCTTGCATTAACAAGACCCCAAAAGCATCACGTCCAAGTGGGGTTGTAAGCAACCTATGCTCACTCATTAACTGCACGGCAAAGGCTGTCGATGATAAAGATAGCGCGGCGCCAACCACTAAAGCCGCCTCAATAGACAAGCCAAAGCCCCAAGCCAAACCTCCAATCGCAGCCCATGACAACAACAGCTGACCACTGCCTAAACCAAAGATAGCACTGCGAAGTTCCCATAATTTACTTGGATTCAATTCGAGTCCAAGTACAAACAGCATAAGTACCACACCTAACTCGGCAAAATGCAACACGGCTGCAGGATCAGAAACCAACGCCATACCACCTGGGCCTAAAATAATCCCTGCGGCCAAATAGGAAAGAATAGGACCCGCGCCAAACCGTTTACCCAAGGGAACAAAAATAACCGCCGCCAATAAAAATAGCAGCACCGACGTGAGTAAACTCGACTGTTCCATGAAGGCTCCAACGGAAAAAGGAATGCGCATTGTTCTATGTAAGGACCCAGCAATAGCTAGGCAATTATCAGCTATGATATCCCATTTATTTATTAACAAGGTCAAGGCAATTCATTAAAAATGAGAAATTTTGATACGAAAAACACTTAAGCGTAGAGGAAATCAACTGGAGCAACAAAGCAGAGTAAAAGAGCACTTAGAGACACCTTAAACTGTTATCGCATTTTGTGAGTGACTGCAAAATAAAAAACGAGCAATAAACTAAGGAAGGATAAAACCAGTAAGGGCTTGCCAACTCTGGATGAGACTAAATGCTCACTCGACTTACATTACACAGAGGGCGATGCGATATGACGCCGTAAATCAGTTGCCTGCTTGTCACATTTTAATATGTCAGAATAGCGTACTACGGTGTTACGGCCATTGGCCTTAGCGGCATAGAGCGCCATGTCGGCTCGGTGGAATAATGGATCTAAACTCAGATCATCAGCCATTAAACCGCTCACACCAAAACTTGCCGTTATGACGAACTTATGCCCTGAATGTTGGGTATCAATGGCCTCGATACGAGCTCGACATTGCTCCGCCACTTCCATGCCTTTCTCTTCATCGGCATAAGGTAATAAAATTGCAAACTCCTCACCGCCGATACGAGCAAAAACATCACCATTTCGGATATGGGATTTAAGGGAGTCAACCACCTTTTTAAGCGCCCAATCGCCAGTTCCATGACCAAAAGAATCGTTGATGCGTTTGAAGAAATCTAAATCGAATAAAATGACACAGAAATCCCCGCTACGAGCCGTGGCTTGCACAAAAAGGTTTTCTCCCAACTCTTGCCCTGCACCACGATTCAATATGCCTGTTAAGGCATCCATTCTCGCCATACGCATAAACTTACGTTTCTGCATCTGACCTACGGCTAACAAAATCCCAAGGAAGAACAGCCCACCCACTAGAATAGTGATAAACATCAGCATATTGGTGTATTCCCGCTCTTTTACCATTTGCTGAGCGATGTAAAGTTCACGCTCTTTATTGAGTAAGTTGATTTCACGCGCCTGTTCATCGGCATTAAACTTAGCCGCCTGATAAGCGAGAGTTTTCATTCTAGATTGGTCAAAAATCAATTGATTATAATATTGTTCTTTTCTTGTGTATTCATAGGCTTGCTCAAATTGTTTATCCGCCGCCATCAGTTCGGCAAATACCTTATATGCAATATGCTTATGTTCTATGTAGCTATTATCATCGGGAAATGAAAGCACTTTAACGGCGTGACTTTTCGCTTGAACCTGCTCACCCATGGCAAAGTAATTCTCTGCAAGTAGTGCATGTACATGGCTAATTTCTAACTGAAATTGAAAAGCTTCATACCCTTTTAAGGCTAATAGCAGAATCGCTCTCGCGCCTAAAAAGTCGCCCCGCTCCTGCAAAACCATAGCTTTGCCTTTCATCGACATAGTCGCCAGAAGGGGGAATTGCTTCGCATCACAGTATTGACGGCTATCTTCGAAGGCATCGAAGGCGTCGGGATTTTTCACGCCGAGTAAATAAATAGCGCGCAACAATTTGGCATGACAAATATCGCGAACATCGGTTTCCTTTGCGAGTTGTAGCACTTTATTGGCATAAAGGCCCATATCGCTATAAGCATCCATTTCGGAATAAATATTGGCAATTCTTAAATATGAGTGCCGTTTAATCGTGACATCATCAATATTCACCACTAGGACTAATGCTTGAGCGACTGCAGCCAAGGCTTTGTCATAGTCACGTATCCCTATATATACCGTGGCTTTGTAACTATAAACTGACGCTAATAAATCAGTATTTGTCACTAAGGTTTCTGCTTGGTGTAGATCATCTAACGCTTTAGTATATTCACCGATGAAAAAATAACCTATCGCTCTATCTATCCTCAGTCGTCCTTGTTGTATTGTAGTTAAACGACTGAATTCTTTCTCATATTCGGCAAGCTTTTTCTGCGCAGCACTAAGATCAGATTGCAGTAATACATCAAGCTCATTGAGTGCCTGATCAAAATCGAGAGAGTTAGCCATCAAATCTGTCGAACACAAGGCGAAGATGGCTAATAGGGCACAACGTAACCGTTTCAAGATTAGTTAATTATTACCATGATTGACTAAAATAAATGTTTGATAATTTTGGTCGCCACTCAAAACTTTTAGTTTTGTCATATCCCCTGTCATTACAGCGCTAATTTCTTCATCAGTTAACCCATGGGCGCGCATTACGGCCTCCGGGTCCTGTTTATACGCTTCCATCAGTTGTGCATCTTGACCTAACTGGGTAAAAAAATCCGATAATGCAGACATACCTTTCCTTATTTATATGATGACTCCCGAATTCAGCTCAGAAGTACAGCACTCACAATTAGCCTAAATCTTCAGGTCTAATGCCTAATTTAGTTAAAATAGCATAGTTGTATTCGAGTTTTTTTGCTGGCGGGATCAGTAAAGTACTGATCGGAGACAAGTTTGCCTCGGGCAGCTTACTCAACGGCAAATACTCAATTCTAGGGGCTTGAACTGGCAGATTAGCAGCTTCGTAGATCACCACTTGATGATCTCGCGGATACCATTGATTCAGTTGTTCAACCAAAATCTGCAGCCTGTCACTCGTAGTATGGAACTGAGTTAAGGTATGTTCACCAGCAATCGCAATTTGCCATAACAATAAATGGGTTGTCGGATCGGGCACATGATTAAAAAACATAAACTGGCTAGCTTCAAAGCTTTGATGCCCAGAGCTACCGGGGTCAATACCCAGATCAGCCCATAAACACGCCTCGGCAGAAATCCCCGGCTCCATCTTCGCTGAAAACCCTTCTGCCCTCGCCCGCGTAATCGCCATATGGGAAACACAGGCAAAGACTCCAGGATGACCATAGAGTGCACAAACGGTTTTTTTGCCAGCCCTCACCGCCTCCAATATAGAATTAACCATTTGTTCATAGGTTTCTCGGCGATTTTTAACTTCACCATTTTGTGCATAAAACGGCTGTAAATTAATGACATTGGGATTAATGTTCTGGATCCAACGCTGCGAAAAACCATCGGGCAAGAGTGAAAACACGACATCAGCGTGCTCAATATAACTACGACTCATCACACTGATCTGTCCGGCCAGTTGTAAACCCGTACCTACGCAAACTAAAGAACCCAATGCATCTATCCCACTATTTTATTTCTAACACTGCAAACTCACGGCAAAAAGCCACAGTACAAGAACACAATAAAAACATATCGGTAACTTTAATCTGATTTTAACGAGATTACTATGTTTATCGCCACACATACTGTCTATCGACTTACTAACTAATTGCTTGGCTTTAAAGAAGAAATCGCTCACATTTACTCTTTTCCCAATCCAGCCAACAGTAAACCTGTACGGCTCTGAAGCCGAAAATCATACTCATAGCCCCATATGACTTTAGCGAATAAATATCCTTAAAGATTGAGAACTAAAGCCAACATACTGGGTCGAAAAGTCACACAATTCGATCTATGACGGTAGCAAAGCCCGATTGCCCTTGTCATGAGGGGGAATGCTTGGGTATTATGGCCGCCAGATTTTCAGAAGTAGCGCATACAATGATCAATAAAAAGCAAAGTCTTACCCTACTGGGCGCTGTGGCGCTCTCTGTTTCGCTCAGTGCCTGTAGCGTGTTCGATTGGTTGATTTATAAGCCCGACATTCCACAGGGCAACTACATGGAACCGCAACAAGTTGAAAAGTTGCGCATTGACATGACCAAGGAACAAGCCGAATACATTCTCGGCCGTCCGGTATTACGAGATAGTTTTGCTGACGATACTTGGTACTATGTGTATCACTACAAGAGTGGGCGTGATGCCAGCATTACGCATAAAGAACTCATACTGCACTTTACGGGCGATAAACTTACCTCAGTAAAAGGCGACTATGAACTGAGTAAAGAATTTAGTACGCCGCTAGAGCAAAGCAGCTTACCAACAACAGGTAATAAAACTGAGCTAGTACCACAAATTCCAGCACAGCGCGCCGATGAAAAGCCATTAGTTAAAGAAAATCAAGCTGAAGCGCAAGTTCAAAAACCAATTAAGTAATATCCTAAACTTTGCTAATGCTCTTCTCAGTCAATCAAATACAAAAAAGCGCCCAAGGGCGCTTTTTTATTGAGCAATGATGTCAGTATTTAAGCCCGTCCGCCCGTCACTTTATTCGCGCGGCCTTCATCTTTAGCTTTATCTGCTCGGCGACGACGCACATCCTTAGGATCAGCAATCAAAGGACGATAAATCTCAACCCTTTGCCCCGGTAAAATCACTTGGTCATGCTTAATCACATTACTAAACACACCGAGCTTAACCGTGTCTAAATCGATCTCAGGAAAAAAGCTTACAATGTTACTTAAACGCACAACCTCAATCGCTGACGTGCCGGGATTCACATTTACCGAAATCACTTTTTGCTGTGTAGGCAAGGCATAAACCACATCAACTACAAACTTATCTGTCTCATTTGTCACTGTAAATCACCTTAGCGCGACTCGTAAATGCCGTCACCATTGATACCATAAGATCATTAAACACTTTACCAAAGGCCATATCGGCTAACGAACTTGAAAACTCAAAACTCAGCTCGAATTCTACCTTGCAGGCCTCTTCAGTCAGCTCAGTAAAACGCCACTGCCCCAATAAATGCTTAAAGGGCCCATTTTCCAATGTTAAATCAATACTCTTACCAGGAACCACTTGGTTGCGAGTCGTAAATGTCTTACGGATCCCCGCTTTACTCACATCAACAGATGCCAACATAGTCTTGCCATCAAATTCTAAGACTTTGCCACCCACACAACCGGGTAAAAATTCCTTATACGACTCGACATCATTCACTAAGTCATACATTTGCATCGCACTAAAACGGACTAACACACTTCGAGAAATTTGCGGCATAGGACTTAGTACTCTTCACTAACGTATTCACAGCGACCTAAGCAAACTCAAACGCACGAAAATAACGCACGTGCAATAAACAACTTAGGCCAGCAATCAAAATTTGCACGGATTTTATCACGATACGTAAAAAACGCACCCCTTGTGCACTTAGGCTGATACTCAACCCCCTAATCACGTTCAAAAAACCAGCAATAACACGATAGAGGCTTGAAATTAACTAAATAAACCCTTATATCAATACCAAATTGATTCACCGTGCGTATAATGGCGCCACTATGGTAAAGAAAAATTCAAGCAAAGCCGCGCCTGCGACTATCGCACGTAATAAGCGCGCAACCTTCGAATACCGTTTCGAAGAGAAAATGGAAGCCGGACTATCCCTAATGGGATGGGAAGTGAAATCTATCCGTATGGGTAAGGTCAACTTGTCCGACTGTTACGTATTCCTGAAAAATGGCGAAGCCTTTATGCATGGCTGCACCATTATTCCCTTGAATACGGCATCGACACACGTTGTCTGCGATCCCCTGCGTTTGAAAAAGCTGCTACTCAGCCGTAAAGAGCTAGATAAACTAGCGGGCTTAGTTGAGCGCCAAGGCTACTCTATTATTCCTATCTCAATGTACTGGCGTAAAGGTGCATGGGTGAAAGTGGAAATTGGTCTAGGTAAAGGTAAGAAAGATCACGATAAGCGCGAAGATACTAAAGCGCGTGAATGGGAAGTTGAAAAAGCCCGCGTGATGAAAAAAGAAAAAACGCACGGATAATGAACAAACGATTGAACTTGAAGCAAATGATGCTAGGTGATCATAGTGCTACGGGTTACAATCAAATTCTTGGGGGCGATTCTGGATTCGACAGGATTCACGAAACCCTGGGAGCATGCCGAGGGGCGGTTGGCCTCGTAAAAAGCCGCACAGTTATAGTTGCAAACGACGATAACTACGCTCTAGCAGCTTAGGCTAGCTAGCCATCTGACACAGGTCTCTCAAATGGGCGGTGTATACAGATGGTCATCTTACATTTGATAGCGAGGGAACTCCGTCCGGGGGTGAACCGCGAAATAGTACCGGACTCGCCCGATGAAATCCTGTCTTTCGGAGTTTATTCGGGTTAATTAAAAGAGAGACTAAGCATGTAGTGCCTTGGATGTAGGTGTTCTGGACGCGGGTTCAAGTCCCGCCGCCTCCACCAAATAAAACAAGGGCTTAGCGGAAACGCTAAGCCCTTTTTCTTTTCAGTGGCGACAAAATGGCGGCAGCGAAAACCTAGGCTTACTGTTTTATCTCCTTATCCCTCTGATAAATTCACCCTCTTAAATTATCAAAAATCATTTCAGTTTTTGATCGTCTTAAGTTGTTGATTATTCTTGCTTAGATCTTTTTCAATATTTTTTCATCATTCATAAAAACCCCACGTAATCCACGTAAAAGCCAATTAAATCAATACTTAGATATTTTTACTCGCCACCAAACGCGCTGTATCTAACTGTAAAACAGTGAAATAAACCGCGATCATTTCAGATCTTTGATCCTTTAAAACCCCTAGGAATGGCGCTGGCTGCGCCTATGAACTGCAATAAACTAAAACTGAAAAAAAATTAACATACAAAGCGCGCAGGAGGGTGAGGAAGAGTGCGGATTTCGTGTCGTGGTTTCTCTGTCGCGCTGGTTTTCGTGGCTAAAATGGTCGGGGCTGGTGTTTGTGTAGCGATGATGTGATGACGTGGCCAACATAGTCGGCGGTGTCTGTACTCGATATAGATGCGGGTGGCTTTGCTGCAGCTAACAAAAAGCCCAGCGCTTTGGCTGGGCTTATGCGTGGAGCTTATGCGTTAAGCTTTTACTTATGTGTGTAGCTTATGCGTTAACTTACTTTGTATGTTCCTGCGCTGCTGCCTGTTTCGACGACCACATCAGCGTTAGCGGTGATTTCATCAATAACGGCTTTAGCAATGGCGGCGGCCATCTTGCCCACGAATGCGTGCTGGCCTTCGGTGATAAAGTCCTGTCCTTGTAGTTCGCTGATTATTTTTGCTTCTAATGATCCGCTGCTTAATGCCATTGGCCTTCCCCTTATTTGCCTGCGCTAACTGTGGATGATCCGTCGCCGTGTGGTGCGCCCGTAAAGTGGCAAATATGGGCACAGGTGACGACTGCTGCACCGCCGTTTAGTTTGATGGTGTCGGCATCTTCGGTAATGTTCTTCGCGGTGATGCGCAGATCATCAGTGATATTCATGGTCATTTTGCCCAACACTTCGGTGAGCTGGTCTTCTAACACTTTGATGCGCTGATTAAGGCATTCAATGGTGCTGTCTTTATCGGTCACGCTAAAGAAGTTACCCGCCTCATCTATGTGCTGATAAACGCCCTCGCGGGTTTGGGTGCGTGACTCTCCCGCTTTAATGGCTGGAAGATCCCATCCGAACGGTAAGATGCAGCGGATGAAGGGTTTATCTGGTCTGCCATAGGCAAAGGCTATTTCGACGATGGAACCAATAGCGGGTGGTTCGATTCGGCCTGCTTTATCGCCTGCGCCATTGAGTGGCAAGGGTACGGCTTGCAATACTTTCGATTTGGTGGCGGTGCCGTGTTCGTCGAGTAGCTGCACGTCAACTGCATAGCGTGGGTAAAACGCATCGCTGCCGCGTTCGCCGTCTTCGGCTGGCAACTCTGGCAAGGCAACGACTTTAGCCCAGCGCGGTAAGTGCAATTGCGCACTGAGTTCTGGGAATAATCGCAACACGATTTTTTTTATGATTTGTTCCATGTTTACCAGCTTATCGTCATGTTAGTGCCTTTAAACTCGACCTTGGCAATACGTGCGCCGTTGGCGGTGACGTTAGGGCGCAGTTTTGGCACGGCTGGAATGGTGGAGGTTTTACCCGCCTGCTGGTCGGTCATTAGGCTTTGTGGGATGGTGATGTCTTTACCCGCCCAAAACGAATCTTGATAACTGCCTAGATAGATTTTGCCATTGCCCTGCTGTTGCCAGATAAAATCGGGCACCTTGTAAGTGCGGCCAAGGTTATCGAGCATGGCATAACCTGAGGTATCACCATAAAAACAAGGGATGGCGGTATCTGCGTAAGGCTTATCTGGTAATACAAATTCAAGGCCCACTTGGGCTTTGATTTCGTCGCATACGTTGCGCAAGGTTGGATGGCGTAATGTCACGCTTAAGTTGTTCGCTAATGCCGACGATAACTCACGACAAAACACGGTATACAAGCCGTTAGCCGCTGGCATTATGCGCTCGATATAACCGTAAAATACCCGTTCAATCATGTCACCCCATCCCATTTCGAAAGCGACAGGGGTAAAGCGTTCTGCTGGTTTGTCGACGGTTAACTGACAAGTACCTGGTGATGATGCTTGTAACACTAGCCAGTGATCGCTTACAGCGACTTTCTGGCTACCAATATAAGCTCGGGTGATAAATTTCGCGTTAGGCTCGGCCATTATGCTAACCCGTTATCGACTTTTTTGAGGAAGCCCATTAGGCCAGTGAGTTCAACTTCTGTCGCTGGCGGTGCGGTTTCATCGGCTAATACTGTGCCTTGGCCTGTGCTGCCCTGCTGCGCCGCTGCCACTTGCGGTGCGCGTTCCTCTTTTTTCTGCGGCACGCTGCGCACTTCGGCTAAGGTAAAACTCACGTTCCATTGGCGGGTGGTTTCTTGCTCCACCGCTTCAATTTTGCTAGCGAATTTCACTTGTTTAATGCCCAGTGCCGAGGCGGTTTTATTGCTAATGCGGTAAGTGGTACGTGCTCCACTTTCCGTGGCTTCGGCCATTTTAAATATGTCGGTTAATAGTGCTTCATCGTCAAATTTAATAAAGCCCGATACGGCCAACATCTTAGCTTTTATGCCCGTTTCGGCGGCATCGGTGCTCGAACTTTGGCCGCTGGCGTCCTCAGTCGCCAGCTCTTGGCTGGCGGTGATCCGCAATGACTTAAGGCTGACTGAGGTTGCGTTAAGAGCTATCATCTATAACCTCACACTATGTTGTTGTTTAATCAGTTATACTATCCCAATTGTGCAGGGTTAAAAGTGCTTGCTCCTGTATAAATATCAATAGCATCTATAATAAACTCTCCCGGACTATTGGTTTTCACAAACGCTTCTAATACTCCATTAGCAGACTGCATCGACAGGTGCAGAGTCAGCCATGTACCATTAGTTGCACCTTCAGATCTATCAGAGTACACCACGTTTGCGGCAACCGCCGTAGTGTTAGCACCCTGAGCTAGATAAAGTGAGCCACTGCTAACTACTTTTACTCGTGCACAAACAGTATATATTTTGTTTGGTACGACAGTTGCAGTCACTCTTACCCCGTGATCTGCAGAGGTCACGGCAACAGTCATCGACTTAGTGCCGCTATCAAAATCTATATTGTTAATGATAAATGTCACAAAACTACTGTTTGACCTAAAAATATTGGCTGACATCGCCTGAGGATCAATAGGTAAAGGCAGTAAGCCTTTTCCTGAGTTGTTACCATCTGCTATAACAGGCTCTGCATAGCGTTTGTCTGCGTTACTTAACGGCATGTTACGATTTCCTAATCCAGATTTATCCACATTTACTTTGGCTCCATTAAGTAGTTTTAAACCGCCATTATTTTGCAGATACTCAATATTTCGCACTGTATTTTTTGATCCGCCATCTACATAGATTGAGCCTGTTGAAATGTTATTGTTCTCTATCGTGACACTAGAGCAATTTTTAAGGTAGATAGCTTGTGCCTCTCCATTTCCCGGATTGCTTGCTTCTACTTGTTCAACCCATGCTGAGCGCACGTAACCAGCAATTGCTCCATCTAAGAAAATCCCACGATTGGCTTGGTGCGGGCTTGTGCTGCCTGACGGGTTTACGCCATCAATTTTAAATACCCTTCCAGATAGCTGTATCAACTTATCGAAGGCGCCAATTATCTCAATATTTTGAAGCATTAATGTATTACCAACCAAATCAATCGGATTATCACCCTCAACGATTGTTGCAGATTCTCTTACGCGATAAGCGTTGACACCATCCATTACAAAGTTACCCCATATCGATCCTTTGATTTGGTATGGCCTGGTAAATTCCCAACTACTAATATCACGGAGTGTTCCACCACGTAATGAACCTGCAATATCAAAAAGTTTCGCACGCTCTGAACCACCACTGGCAGGCGTGAATCTCAACTTTTCCATGATCCACGAATGAGAGAATATACCTTCAGGAACTTTAAATAATGAGTCTTCATCATTAAGTCCAACAATTATGTTTGTGTTATATCCTTCCCCTATAATTGACATTCTAGTCATCGAAGGCATTTGCGCTGTTACTAAAAAATTGCCTGACCCCATATCTGCTTTTGTTTTATTGGTGTGGCGTTGCCAGTTCATCCAATCACGCATAGCCTGTGTGTCGTCATGCTGACCGTCTCCGTAAGCTTTAAAGTGATACATCGTGAGGTTTTCTGTAGACTCTCGTTTCCAACGACCTGTCGATATCATCGGAGGTTTTATAATTACGCCACCATATTCATCTTCAGTTGATTCTTCATCAAATACAAATGCGCCACCACCCGCTAATATTCCAGCATTAACACTTTGTAATAGTATGCGTTGACCGTTTCTTTCTGGGATTATCTCCTTTAAATTAACTTCAGACAGACACGCGCCAATAAGACCATAACCCGCTGGCGCTGCCAAACTGCCTTCATAAGCAAATATTTCTTTTTTTAAATTATCTACCTGCTGCGCCAATCCATCTGTATTTCGCAAATCCCCCACATCATCAGCCGCATTAATCACCGCCAGCTTATACACATAGTGCTGTGTTCCGCTTGGGTCGATGTAATCGTCCATTTCACCATTGGTAACAGTAAAGGCGAGTTGTGGCGACCATGTGCTGTTAGCGTTGCCGCTAAACCATGCGTCGACGTAAACAAACTTCGGATAGCTTTGGACGATTAAAATATGTTCTTGCTTGAGTTCTACCCGTAGGCCTGACACATAGCCCACACCTGGCGTTACGCTAAAGGTGTTGGCGGTCGCGCGCGGTACTACTTTTAGGCCGTCGTCAATAAACCAGTCTTTGCCGTTCATATCGGCGGCCAACTGTTGGGTGAGCAAATCCATGCCGCTTAAGCGGGCCGTATAGTCAATTTGCCATGTGCTTTGGTCAACTATAATTCCCGTTAACTCTGCAATGCCACTGTACTCAATACCAAAGTTACGGTTTAAGGTATTACCTGCCTCACCTGATGCGGTGGCTGTTTTGGTGACTGTTGGCACATGGTTAATGGCGACTAATTTTTGGTTAACGGATGAATACAGCCCTACCCAGTTAAATTCGAACGGGCCAGTAATGCTTTCTAACACGGTGGAGTACACCACCACGTTGTCGCTGATACGACCAACTTGCTGCACGTTTTGCTGATACACAATGTGCGCTGTGGGGATGCCCTCTTCGCGATTAATGGGCGCAGTGGGATCTTGGTTTGGCACATTAGCAAAAATAAAAGTGTCAATATCTAGCGGTTCATTAGCCTGTGCTTTCGCCGCAAAGAGTTGTTCACCTGCAAGTGTAATTACTGAAGCCATGTTCGTTCCTTATCTCTTTAACTAATGAGCTGTGATTTTTTTGCCACAACAAAGTGGGATTCGTTATCCATAAGGCCTAGGCCTATGCTTGGTTGCATGTCGCTACTTAAGCGCGCCATGCCTGTTAAGCTGTCTAATGCAAAATCGTTTGGCGGCGCTACCAGCGGCATGCTGGCGATGGTGTCGTACTGATAGCGTCGCGTGGTGCGGCCGTATTGGCGGCAAATGTTGTCAACCAAGCCCGCTCTATCTGCTAGGTCGCTGTCGAGTAATTGCAGGCTGACGACGTCCCAGTCGGTTTCGCTTACCCGTTCGTCGATGGTGATCCACGGTGTGCCGAGCTTTTTAAACATGTAATACCAGCCCGATTTGCTACCCGCGCCTTGGGCAAATTTAAGCGCGTACTTAACGCGCGTTCTGTATAGGTGTTCTGTCTCGTTGGGGATTTGCTCGATATCGCGCTCCCATGCCAAGAGGTGCACAAATTCAAGCTCTGCGGTCATGGGGTCGAGCTGCTTGGCGGGGAATTCGAGCATGTCGACAAAGCGCTGCCAAAAACGCACCGCGCCTTTACGCAGTTTGTCTAGCTCACTGGCAGGTCGTGCCAGCCAGTAAGGCATTTTGGTCAGAGTGGACCAGTCGATGTTGATACTCATAGCTCGTTACCATTTTCAATGGTGAGCGTGCTTAAGCGCGGTACGTTGTTGGCGCTGGTAATGTCGATTTGGTGCCAGTTAAGCGACTCGATACCCGCAAATTGTCTGTGTAACTCTTGGCCTAACTTACTAAAGCTAAAGCGAATAAACGGCTCGGTGCGGGTGGCGGGGTAGTCGGTATTCTCGCGAAATGCGCAGCGGATAAAGTTGTCGATGTCAGCTAATAGCGTGGCGACTTCGGCTTCTAATAAGTAGCTGTAGGGGTAAACCGTGACGCCGACTGTGACATCAATACCGGGCATGGCGAGCACGAGCAGATCATCACCGTGGCCGTGGTAGCCTTTATCCATCACGTACTGATTCAGGTCTGTCAGCATGGCGGCTGATGGTTCGCCCGTATCTAACAAAATATAGGCGTTAGCGGTGCCCGGACCTCGCGGTGCGTCGTGCTCAAAATAGACGTTATCGGTGTCCAGTCCTGCGCGTTCGGTCAGTATTGCGCGATACACTGCATCGATATGCCACGGCGCGGCGGCGGTAAAGGCGTTGCGAGTGCGCAGCTTTAAGTCGTCGTTAGTTTCGCGGTCGCTGCCGAGTTCGTCTAGCCATTCAGCTTCGTTGGTGACGCTGCCGATGCCTGTAACTGCCGTGGGTAAAATGTGCAAATAGCCGGCGCCAAGGTTATAGGCCGCGCCCGCGTTTTCGGCGATCACTGGCACTAATACGCTTAAGCTGTTTTGCGGCAAGATCACATCTTCAACCGTTAGCACACGGTAAACCGTGCCGTTAATCGCGTCGGTTTGCACATAGGTGTTTGCGGGGATTAATAAACTTGGGCCACTGGATGCGGCGCGGTTAAAGCGTACTTTGCCTTTGGCTTTGCTGTCGGTTTTGCGGGTTAAGTCGTGCTCCCATGCTTTGGCCTCGATAAAGCCATCATCGTTAGCAGTGAGTAAAAACAGGTTGGGCAAGATCACCCCTATCAGCACTTTGTTAACTATCCACGTTGCTGGCTTGGCAATAATGGCGGTGATCAAGCGCCAGAACGGCGAGTAAGGCGAGTCGTTTGCAATAATGCTGCCTTCGGCTTCGACATCTTGCTTAAACAGCGCTTTCCAGCCCTCTTCCGTGGTCGGGATGCCTGCGGCTTCGACGATTTTGGCAAAATCTATGGTTGGCACGTCGATTTTATCGGCCATTAAAGATCCCCTCCGATGATGCTTGATGAGATGAGCCCGAATTCGATGGTGTCGGCAAATACCCACCATTGGCCGCTGGCGGTTTCTTCTATGCGAACCGTGCCCGGCATGATGCGTACATCGTCCTCGACTAACAATTTGAGTTTGATTTGGGTGTCGGCGGTAACGCCTGTGCCACGGTCGCTAATGAGTAAGTGCGCTAAGCCTGTGTCTAAAATGGCGTGCACTATGTCCTGCGCGATGGCGGCGCGGTCGGTTAAATAGCTGGGGTTTAAGCCCACATCTAACACCACGTCGCCGTGTTCTATGTGCAAATCGATATAGAGGCTCATGAGTGCATCTCGACATAGTTTGCAAAGTTGGTGTCGACCTTTTGCGGGTAAATATTGATGTTGCCGACGGTGGTTGATTTGCTGTTGTTGGCGTTGGCGATTTGCTGGCTAACGCCGCCGCGAGTAAGGTTGGCTTGCACTGGTGAAATTGCGTCAACGCTGGGCATACTGCCTGCGGTAATGTTGCTGCTAATGTCGACACCTGGTATCAAATTGAGTTTGTCGATAATCCAATTGATGGTGTCGTTAAAGACGGATTTAACCCCGCCCCAAACGGTGTCGAAGATGCCGACAATGGATTGCACCCAGCCCCATTCGCCCATGGTGGCTTTGAGGTCGTCCCAGTAGTAAATCAGCGCGCCGACAGCAATCACGGCGGCGGCAATACCCGCGACAATCAGGCCGATAGGGTTGGCGTACATGGCGATATTGAGCGCCAACAATACGCCGCGCATGGTGGCAAGGCCGCTGGTAAACAGTGCGCTTGCCCCTGTCCACATCATCACGCCAAGGCCCCATGCCGTCATTGCCATTTTGCCTGCGCCCATCATCACAGTGAATAAACCGCCAGCGGCCACGGCTAAGGTAAAGCCCACGGCCACATAACCGAGCCAGCGGGTAATGTTGGGGAACATATCGGTGAACCAGATCACCGATGTGCCCATGTCGGCAATCTTGCCAACAAAGCTATTAAACGCGGGTAAGATGGCGCTACCGATGGCAGCGCGGACCACCCACCAACTTTGCGCAAGTCGCTCACTTTGGTCAGTCATGGCGGCGGCCATTTTCTCTGCTTGTTCCATGCCGTTGACTTTGCCCAGCATGTTGATTGAGCCGCTTATGCCGTTAATGTTGTTTAACAATAACTTGACCATGGACACGGCCTCTTGCGAGCCGAACGCTTTGGCGAGTTCGTCACCTTCAGCCACGCTGATCACATCGCCGTATTTGCCTTTAATCTTGTTGAGGATGTCGACAATCGGCAGCATAGCGCCGTGTGAGTCGGTAAATTTAAGGTTGAGCGCGTCTTGCGCCTTACCAGTTCCAGCTAAAAAGGCTTTGTATTTAGTGGCAGATTCTCCGCCCTCCATAGTTGCTTGCAGAGTGCCTAAAATCGCCATTTGTTCTTCAAGCGGGCTTTTATCTGCCGATGCTCCTAAGGCACCAAAAGCGTCGGCCATTTTTTTACCGTCGGTTTTGAATACTTTAACTGCGGTGGCTGTCATGCCTGTTAAGCGTTCAACCCATGCACCATCACCCATTTTTTTAGCATCATTTTGAAAGATGCCGTACATGGTGCCCATGTAATTTGTAATGGTTTCTGCATCAGCTTTAGTCGCAGCGGCTAGAACGTTACCAGCCTTGGTAAAAGTGGATAAATCATTACCATTTAGCCCTGCAATGGCTGACTGTATTTGATAGGCAGAATTGACAAACTCTGTCGCTGATTTGCCATATTGCAGCGCATAGTCGTATGACGTGTTAGCGAGTTGCTTTAGTGCGTCTTGTTCTACCCCCAGTGATTTAACACCGCCTAATGCCCGTCCCATTTCAATGGCTGGCATAAGGGCATTTTGCAGGGCATAACCGCTGGCCGCGATGCCACCAATGCCAGAGGCCATTTGCATGGTTCCGGCTTGATAGTTGGACGCTAGACCGCTTAATCCTTGGCTGATTTTGGCAATCGGCCCAGTGATTTGGTCTATCAGTCCAACGGTGAACATTAGCGGTGCGGGTAAACTCATGCTATCCACTTCCCTTATTTGCCACCAAACGCCTTACAAATGGCGTTGGTGACAATGGCCTCTAGGTCTTCGCGCTGGCGTTTCATTAGCCAACATGCCCTTGCTAAACTCTGTTCATCGTCGGCCTCTAACGGTAAAAAGTGGCGGCGCATGATGAACATTTGTTCAAGCTGATTTGAGTCGATTGACTCAATCAGCCCCTCTATTTTTTTACGGCAATTTCCAGCACTGGTGAGAACTCGGCTTTAAGTTCTCCAGCGATTTGCAGTTCTGCACCTGGTGAACCGTCTAATAGCTTTTTAAAGTCTTCCTTTTGGCCACTTTCGATGGCGCGCATGGCAAAGTTGTACGATGCGGCGGTGACTGAGCCACCACGGGCGACGGCATCAACAAAATCGCCATGATCTTTGGCGGTAACTTCAAATTTAAAATCAGTTCCGGCGATGGTTAAAACGATGGTCTTTTTCATGCTGCGTCCTTATCTTTTCGATTAGTGAGTAGTTCTTTTAGGTTGTCGAAGCCGTCACGCATTTGCCGCTCCATACGGTCGCCAAGCTCTTTAACGTCGTGCTTGGTGGCATAGGTTTCGGCAACGTGGGTTTTATGGTTGCTGAGTTCAGCGCGGGTTTTATGCGCCACGCTGTTTAAATAGGCGATCAACGGCACCACTACGGTGAGGAATAGGCCGATAAATCCGACGATCACTAATAGCCAGTTTGTTAGCTGTTCCA